>CAYTRK010000030.1:0-14745 GCA_964440205.1 uncultured Victivallaceae bacterium | reverse complement strand
CCCCCGCAGCGGCACTCTCCACGCTCTCGCTACGAAATTCTGTGAGATATGCGGGGTAGGAAGTAGAACGTGGGATGTGTGAGGTGGGCAGAAGAAGAGTAGAAGAGAGGGGGGAACCGCTAATTGGGCGAATTTTGCGAATAGGAGGGTAGTTATTTTTCGGCGTTGTATAGTTGGCGTACTTCCTGGTCGGAGAGGCCGCGGTTGTAGACTCGGACCTCGTCTATCAGGCCATGGAACGGCTTCCCGGTTTTCGAGTCACGAAGTATTCTTCCTATCTGAAATATGCATGAATTTCGTGAAAGTTCCCTGCTTCTCCGGTAGTGTACCCGTATGCCGTTAAAATACAGCGTGTCTTGTGAAGAATCGTGTGTAGCAAACACATGACACCATTTGCCTAGCGGAACATGCTTCACCCTCCGGTAATCGCTTTTATTACTTCCGGAACCAAACCTGTAACATATTCTGCCGGAAGAAGAAATGTACAAACGCGTTCCTCCCCAGGCTCCATTGTCTTCCCATCCGACAAAAGTGCTGGCGCGTCTCTCAGGAGTGGAATACACTTTGATCCATGCTCCGAAACTGATACCGTTATTGAATTTGTCCGGGTCCATAAAAATAGATTTTCTAATATGGTCATCCTTGCCATCAAACTCGTAGCAGCCTCCGACGGCTTTGCCTTTGTTGTGCCATGTTGCGCTATGGACCTTTCCATGATTGCCATTGCCGCTTTTGTCCGAGACGTCTCCCTGTTCGTTGACCCGAAACGGGTAATATAGAACCAGGCCTTTTTCAGGACCGGCAATCGAAATGTCCCGGGTAGATTCGTCCTGCGCCTCGCCCCCGGAGCCTGCTGCCTTCTCAAGTCCCAGCTTCTTGAGATATGCTCTTGCCTTCATTACATCGTGAATTGTCTCGAACCTCTTGCGTTCTTCCCGGACTGCCCTTGCCGCGGAGATATCTTCTTTTCTGGTAAAAGTCACCTGAAGATTCTTCAGCGCCTCGTCATAATCCTTTACCAATGAGAGAACGCCCTTTGCCCATTCTATTTTCAGCTTCTGCCGGGCTTCAACATACATCTTCTGTAATTTGCTCACCGCTTCAACGCTGTCGTTGATTCTTTCGCTGGAAACGGTCTTTTTCCGGGCGAAACTCTTCTTTTCCTTTACCACAGCTTCAACCAGGTCCAGATTGCCCTCGCTGACGGCCTTGGCTTTCAAATTGTCCAGAGCTGTTTCATAGCCCTTATTGAGCTTCTTGATTTCTTCTCCGTTCGACCAGAAGATGCCCTCCAGCTTCTTCTCGAAGTGTTCCTTATATGTTTCGAGTTTGGAGGCAAATGAAAGGCAAACGCAGCAGGAAAGAAGAACATAAGCAGCGAGTATAAGTTTCTTCATGGTTTATCTCCGTATTACATCTGAAGCCAGGCAGCCTCGGCTGCGCGCAAAGTATGTTCAAGACTAAAACTTCGAAATCGCGAATGCAAGAAAATGCTGGCGGAGAGGAGGGGGTAACTTCGAAATTCGCGCTGTGCGAGGTCTTCCATATTTTGAGGTAAGGACATTTCTATAATAGTTGACCGTGGGGTTGGATAATGTATGCTTAACTTTTTGCATAAACAAAGGAAGCTTAGGCGGAATGTTTGTTTTTTTTCAGAAGGAAACAGAATTCAGGGTTGTTGTATGAATGTCAAGCGCACAGATATTTTTTTGCGGCCGGATCCTAAAAGGGTCATTATCCGGTTCTTCCGGCCAGGGTCGCCCGATCGCGTCGAGCGAATCATCAGCCGGGTTATGACCCTTGATAATCAATCTGTCAGGCAGCGGCTCGACGGAGTCTTTCGCCGCTTTGAATCGCGTCATGATGACATTGAAGAAGTCTTTCTCAGGCATTACAAAACAGTGGCTCAGTATTCGGTTACGGACCGTGACCCCGCCATGGAAAAGCGTCTACTGATCGGGGCATACTTCACCAGCGAGTTTGCCCTGGAATCCGCGGCGCTGTTCAATCCCTCTATGGTGGCGCACCCGGACCAGTCCGGACTGGAGCCGGAAGAATTCAGGTTCGTCATGTCCCTGCGAGCTACCGGTGAAGGGCATGTTTCTTCGCTGGCATTCCGAGAGGGAATTATCGGCGCGGATGGGGCAATCTCGATTGAAACCCCCGGACACGTGGTTACCGACCCCGAGCTGGTTCAGAATCCCAGTTACACGAAAGAAACCTTTATCGCCAAACTATACGAGCTGGGCTATGACAATGATGTAACAGAAAATGTGCTTGGCGGGCTTGGATTGGAGTTCACGCTTCTGGAGTTAAGAGAACAGATTGCCCGCCACAAGACACAGATGAGGCGCTACGGCGCCGAGCGTGAAGATACTCTGCGCGTGATAACGGTATTAGCCGAGCAAAACTACGAGACCAGGTTCGAGGGGAACCGTCTGTTGTCCGAACGTGTTGTATTTCCCCCAATGGGACACAGGGACCAATCAATTGAAGACGCGCGTTTCGTTCGCTTTGTCGAAGATGACGGGGAAGTTATGTATTACGCAACCTATACAGCATATGACGGACGAACTTTCCTTCCGCAGCTTCTGCAGACCTCCGATTTTCGCAATTTCCGGTTTATCACTTTGAATGGCGAAGGGGTTGAGAACAAAGGCATGGCTCTTTTCCCGCGAAAGATAAACGGCTATTACGCAATGCTCTCACGGCAGGACGGCGAGAACATCTACCTGATGTACTCCGATCACCTGCATTTCTGGCAGGAACCGCAATTGATAATGAAACCAACCTTTTCCTGGGAATTTGTTCAGCTTGGCAATTGCGGTTCGCCGATCGAAACCGAAGAAGGCTGGCTGGTGTTAACGCATGGCGTCGGTCCAATGAGGCGCTATTGTATTGGGGCAATACTGCTGGACCTGGAAGATCCGGGCAGGATTATCGGCCGGCTCAGAACGCCCCTGCTGGAACCGGATGAAAATGAGCGCGACGGGTACGTGCCGAATGTTGTTTACACGTGTGGCGCATTAATCCACGCAGGCCGTGTCGTACTGCCGTATGCAATGTCAGATTATGCAACCCGCATCGCCACTGTAGATCTTAATGGACTGTTAAATGAACTGAAGAACAGTCCTCCTGACAACTTCAGCAAGGGAGTTCCATCGTGAGAATAGGCTTCGTATCAACTTATCCTCCAATAGAGTGCGGGATCGGGACATATACTCAATATCTGGACACAGCGCTTAGAAAGATCGGCAACGAAACCTTTGTTCTAAGCCAGCAAGGAGCGCGGGGTCGTTCTGTATTTCCGGTATTCACCCACAATTCCACTTGTTTTGCCAGTGACGTTTTCAACGTCTCAACCCGCATGACTCCCGACGCAATACACATTCAGCATGAGTACGGGTTGTATGGTTCTCAACGCGGAGTCGCAGTGGTTGACCTGGCGCTGCGATACCGGCTTGCTGGCATGCCCGTTGTGTTGACTCTGCACACGGTCTACGAGGAACTCCAGGATTACGAAAGAATTCTCCTTAAGCATCTCATAGATGAATGTGCGGCGGTAATAGTACACGAAAACTACCAGCGTGATACGCTTCTGAAGTATTTCGGCGGCATGAACAACGCCGAAAAGAAAATACATGTTATTGAACACGGAGTCCGCGAAACAGCGCCCATCCTTGAGGCGAAGCGAAAACTCGATCTTGAAGGCAAAAAAGTTATCCTCCTTTGCGGGTATTTCAGACCCACCAAAGGATTTCACAGGATCGTTGATATTTTCCCGCGCATCTGCGAGAAGGTTCCTGAAGCCGTCCTGCTCGTTGCGGGAAAGACCCGAAACATAGAATACGCAGACTACCGGAACGAGCTTTTCACAAGGATCAATAACTCACCGGTATCCGACAGGATCGAAATTCTGCGCGGCCAGTTCCCTCAGCATACCTTCGACACCATTATTGCGGCTGCCGATGTTGTTGCCCTTCCTTACGAGACCGGTGCACAGAGCGGGATGCTTGCACAGTGCTTTGCCCAGGGAATACCGGTGGTAACATCAGATCTCAGGGCATTCCGGCTTCTGCTGGACCGCAGCGGTGGAGGCGTGGTGGCTGAATCAGACAATAAATTCAGAGATCAAATCGTGAAGTTGCTGACCGATGATGAACTGCGCGACCGGCTTCGGGGCAATATCAGCTCTTACATCGAAACCCAGGCCGGATGGAGCAAGATAGCGCGACGACATACGGAAGTTTATCATTCCGTAGTCAAGACTCCATACGGGAAAGCAAGATACGTTTATTTTCCGGAGCAAGGCGAAGCTGATGAGACGGTGTGATGATAATCCCATAGTGACTCCGGAGATGGTGAGGCCGTCGGTTGACGGTTACCGCGTACGGGGCGCGTTTAACCCTGGGGCCGTCCAGTTCAAAGACGGGATAGCGCTTTTATTGCGCGTCGCAGAGGACTGTCCGGCCGGGCATGGGGAAGTAGCCGTTCCCATCGTAAATATAGCGGATGGCGAGGGCAAGCCGGGGGTCCTGCGAGTGCGCAAAGACGATCCGGATGTTATACTCAAGGACACGCGCGGAGTCGTGTACCAGGGCCGCGACTATCTTTCTACCATGAGCCATATACGCGTTGCGCGCAGTCCCGATGGAGCGCATTTCACTGTAGACGATGAGCCGTTCATTTTCCCTTCTGATGAATCGGAGATATACGGGGTCGAGGATGCACGGGTTGTCCGGTTTGAAAACAAATACTGGATCAACTACACATGTGTTTCTCCCGACGGTTGGGCAACAGCGCTCGCCTCGACAGAGGATTTCAAGTCAATTAAACGGCACGGGTTGATCTTTCATCCCGAGAACAAAGATGTCGCTATTTTTCCTGAAAGGATCGGCGGCAGATACTGCGCCTTCCACCGTCCCAACAACAACGGGTTCGGAAAACCGTCGATCTGGTATGCCGACTCGCCGGATCTGCTTCACTGGGGCAATCATCGCTGCGTATTACGTCCAAGGGATACGGTCTGGGAAGAAATAAAGATAGGCGGCGGGGCGCCGCCATTGAAAACACCCGAAGGGTGGCTTCACGTTTATCATGCCAAAGGACACGACCAGGTTTACAGTCTATTCACACTGCTTGTACATCCTGATAAACCGTGGAAAGTACTAAAGCAGGCTGAGCGGCCTCTGGTTGCTCCCGAAAAGCCTTACGAAACCGAGGGTTTCTTCGGGAATGTCATTTTCAACAACGGCATGATTGAAACCGAAGACGGCCGCGTCCTTCTCTACTACGGAGCAGCCGACAATTCATCCTGCATGATTGAGACATCGGTGGAAGAGTTGATGGGGTCGTTGTAAATAAGCGGGATGATGGGTTGGGAGGCGAGAAGCAGGCTGAAAGGGTTACTTTAATGTGTCGCTGACGGCTGCGCTCATGCAGGCCGGGAAGGCAACGATGAGAATGCGCTTAATGGCGAGCAGATTGTCGACACCCCACGGACATTTCTGAATGATGGTCAAGATAAGCCCGACGACAACCAGTGAGAACACGTAGATTGAAACAACGCGTTTACAGTACTCAAATGCGTGACCACGGAAAGTGAATCGGTAGAAATTGAAAAAAACAAACAGGGCAATGAAAAGAAGCGACACGGCGCTAAGCCCGATAACATTGCGAACAGGAAGTTCAGCTCCCAGATTCCATGTTTCCTCGGTAAAGGCTACCGGTACGGCAAGAATCGACGCGCCGACAATCACCTGCATAAGATCCCGGGGCCGAAATTCAACCATCAGAGGATTCAGCGCGTAGCTGATAACCTTGCCTGCGCTGTCGACAACGGGAACAATACGATGCAGGTACCCTCCTATTCGTCTGATTCCGGTCTTTGGTTTCTGGTTGTTCATTCTTTTCCGTTTTCTGTTGAATGTCGGCCACAAGAGGTAAAACACAAAAAGACGAAAATGGCAAACTGAAAAGATATAAACCGTTATAACCCTGGAAAAGCGGCAGATTACGTAGGGGGAAGGGAGATATGCGGGTTAGAGGACGTTCCGGTTGTAAAGGCTGGAGTAGTAGCCGCCTTGTGCAATCAAGTCGTTGTGGGTGCCTTGTTCCACAACACGTCCGCGGCGAAGAACATAGGTATAATCGGCGTTACGCACTGTAGTCAGGCGATGGGCAATAACCACTGTGGAGCGGCCCTCGCACAGAGTTGCCAGTGATTCCTGGATGAGTTCTTCGGATTCGGCGTCTAGAGACGAGGTGGCTTCGTCAAAAATCAGCACGGCCGGA
Organism: uncultured Victivallaceae bacterium; assembly: GCA_964440205.1. Classification (GTDB taxonomy): domain Bacteria; phylum Verrucomicrobiota; class Kiritimatiellia; order UBA8416; family CAYSRM01; genus CAYSRM01. Next base: position 8,451 of record CAYTRK010000030.1, on the reverse strand, counting down.
TCTTTCAGAAACAGGCGTGCCATCGATACACGCTGTTGCTGGCCGCCGGAAAGTTTGACGCCACGCTCTCCCACCAGCGTATCGAATCCTTCGGGCAACGACAGGATAAGGTCATGAATATGGGCTCGACGCGCTGCGTCGAGCATTTCCTCTTCGGAGGCTTCGGGGCGCCCGAACATTATGTTTTCACGAATACTGGAATCAAAGAGGAATACATTCTGCTGAACGATACCGACGTGCCGCCGCAGGTCCTGTTTTCTGAGGTTCATTATATCCACTCCGTCCAGCCAAATGGCGCCCTTCTGCGGTTCATAGAAGCGTGGAATAAGAGTGGCAAGGGTTGATTTTCCAGCCCCCGACTCCCCGACCAACGCCACTGTCTGCCCGGGACGGACGTGAACATTTATGTCTTCCAGAACCCAGGAGTCCTCATCCTGTCCATAACGGAAGCTGACGTGGTCCACACGGATATCGCCCTGAACGCCTTCCAGCGTAACCGGATGCGGACGGTCCTCAATGTCGGGCGCCTCGTCCATGATCTCGGTAAAACGTTCGAAAGCCGCAACGCCCTGCTGATATTGCTCCATAAAACTTGTCAACCGCCGGATCGGCTGAAACATGTAGCGCCGATACATAAGGAATCCTATCAATTCAACCAGTCCCAGTGTTCCTGCATGCACCAGAAGCATGCCGCCTCCAATAATAATTACCGAGTAGAACTCGAGAAGGAACATCATCCCGGAATGAAATCCGGCCATGGTGCCGTACATATTGGACTTGGCGGTTTTGAACTCGTTATTGACGCAATCAAACAGACCGATTGTGTAGTCTTCTTTGGCATAAGACTTCACCTCTCGAATTCCTTGAATCGAGTTTTCGACATTACTGTTGATGTCCGCAATGCGCTTGCGCACTTCGCGGAATCTGCGGCGCAGCCTCAGTCGGAAGATGCTGCCCCACAGAACAATCAGCGGCATGGGGATCATGACAATTACAGCCATTTGCCAGTTCATGATAAACATAAAAATAAGAGATCCTGTCAACAGAAACGTTGAAATAAAAAAATCTTCAGGGCCGTGGTGGGCCAGCTCGCTGATGGTGAACAGGTCATTGGAAATCCGGGACATGATATGACCGGTCTTGGTGTTGTCGAAGTAGCGGAAGGAGAGTTTCTGCAGGTGCCGAAACAGATCCGAACGCATATCCGTTTCAATCCTGGCGCCAAGAATATGTCCCCACTTGGTGTTGATATACTGTGTAATCGACATCAGCAGGATAAGTCCGCTCAACATGGCGATTGTGGTCCAGATGTCCGCCAGTTCCGCTTCGGCCAGCGTTTCGCGGTTGAGCATGCGAACCACCAGAAAAGGAATCAGAACGGTAAAGCCCGCGTGCAGTGCAGCGGTAATCATATCGATCGTGAACAGGCGCCGATGCTGACTGTAGTAGGCAACAAAGCGGCGTAAAAGATGTTTTCTGACTTTTTGCATGAAACGCCATGCTACTCTAAAAAGACGATGAATTCAACTCATGGAGAAAAGATGCAAATGTGGGTTGGAAGGGGTGCGCATTGTGAACGCGCGCGGTAACAACTCTATTGCCAGAGAGAAATTTCTTCGGTGTTCTTCCTCGGGACTGCTGGAGGCTGGTCAAAATGCGAGGGATCGGCCGGATAACCTGTTGCTATGAGCGCAACGACCCGAAGGCCTTTCTGGAGATTAAGGCTCTTTCTTATTCGCTTAGGCCGGATCCACCCGATCCAGCATGTAGCCAGGTCCTGTTCGGTCGCTGCCAGAACAAAATGTTCACCGGCAATGCCGGCGTCTATATAGTGGTAGGGCGTCCCTGAAAAAAGCGGGCCGAGCCGGTGTGTCCTGATTTCCGGCTTAACGGAAAGAACAGCCATGCATGGGCAGTCCCGGAGCCAGCCGTGACGTATTCCGGGAAGCAAACCCTTTTCCAGTATCGCGCTCTTTAACTCCGGTCGGCGCACAACGGTAAAATGCCACGGCTGCCGGTTACATGCCGAAGGCGCAAGCCTTGCCGCCTCAATACAGAATTCCAACGCCTTATCTGGCACATCACGATTCGGATCGAAACGACGGCAGCTTTTTCTGCGTTTGATAATCTCAATCAATTGTTGCATGTCTTCGTCTCCGCTCAGATCTCAAAATTTTCCGGCATCTTGCGTCTGAGGCTGTGCCTCGTTTGCTGAAGATGGCGCAGAAGCCTCGGCGATTAACTCGCTGGTCGGCGGCATAAAACGCGCCTCAATATATATCTGGTAAGAAAATACACTTTTCCAGAGATAGATAAGCAGTTGATTCACATTGCATAAGAATTTGCCGATGCTTTTGTTGCCAAAAGCCTTCGGGAACGGAGCCGGTATGCCACGAATCCTATCTATCTTGTACCCTTCCCGCTCAACAGTACGCCTGAGAGACTTGAACGTGAATAATCGCTTGTGAGTGAAATCGAGAATACCTTGTTTTCCGTAATTAAAATGCCCGAATAAAAGGCTCATCCTGGTGATAAAAAATCCGACATTCGGGGCCGTGATAATAACAAGCGTGCGTGGCGAGTAGCAGCTTGAGCGCAGCAGGGCAAGGAACCTGCCCGGACGATCAAGGTGCTCAATACAATCAAGGGCCATTATATAATCATATGTGCCGATCCGTTCGGGAAGTTCAAGCTCGTTCAAGTTGTGCCGCAAGAACTCCGTAAATGAAGGGTTGGACGTCTCGCGTACATCAATACCCGTCACCCGGCAATCTTTTTTTGTCGCCAGTTCATCAGCGACATATCCAGGCCCGCAGGCGAGGTCCAGAACTGTGGCGCCGTGCTTTACTGCATCAATGGCCAAGCTATGGGAGGAACGATATCCGAGCTTAATGCTGTAGTCCGGTTCATCGCCGAGTACGTCGAATTTTGGGTGGTAGAAGACCCCCATTGATTGGAGCCTGTTGAGAACGAGCGATCCCAACGCCATGCCAAGACCCTGCAATCTGCCCCCCAACCCCGGCTCAGCGTCGGAATATCCTGGCACCCCTGCTATGGCTATTGCTGCGCCTTTTTCCATGAACTGCAGAATAATCTCTACGTCAAAGCCCGGCCCGTCGGTATTGTACCGGAAGGGCAGATCTGCAAGTCCGCCCACGCGGTATGCGCGGAGGCCGGGGTGGAATGCGGCCTGTTTGACGCCGGAAAATCCCGCAGGAAGCATAACAGAATCATCTCCAGTGTCTTCTTTGGCGCAGCCAATGCACACACCGGCTTTCCCGGAAAGCACGGGCTCAACGAGCGCGGCAATCTGCTCTGAAACAGGTTGTTTTTCTGAATCAAAAACAACCAGAAGATCAAATTTCTTTTCTATTGCATACTGAAACGCTATCTTGCGGCACGATCCGTGATCCTGCCGTTGAGGATTCTTCATCACAGTAAGATTCGAGTTGCCTGGTCCAGCAGCTTTCATATCAACAGTCAATCCACCGTTGGTGATTAGAAGCGCTTCGGCTTCCAGAGTAAAGTCCCCACACTCGATATTTTTGCTTATCGCGATTTCGGGCACACCCCTGTTATATTCAGTCAACGCTATGAGCAGCCTTTCAGGCACGGTTCCCCTACTCCTTTTTCTAATTGAAGCCTGTCTGAATTTACGGCAGTCTTTTCGGTGAAAGTATAACACTGGATTCCGGGTCTGCATATGTGAAAACGAACCGATCAACTCTGCTGGCGATTCTGATTTTTAGCGTGTTTTTTGTTTCCAGCGCGCTGTTTTATCACCCCGTCAAATACGACAACACGCTCAGCCGTTATCTGCTGGTTAACTCCATCGTCAACTACGGCACGTTCAGCATAGACTCAGGCCATGCCCAGACAATCGACAAGTCGGATTATAAAGGACATTACTATTCGAACAAAGCTCCGGGCACGCCCTTCCTCGGCGCCGTTGTCTACAAATTGAAGAAGATTTTTGATCCCAACCCTTTAAGCCGCCTGAAGAAGTCCGATCTTTACATAATACGCGTCTTTACAACGACGCTGCCTTTTGCCTTTCTAGGCGTTGTAATGTTCCGACTGGCAATAGCCATGGGATGCTCTGAACGAAGGAGCCTGCTTATGGTAATTGCCTACGGGCTGGGAACTATTGCTCTTCTGCACGCTACATTGTTCAGCGGCCACCAGAACGCAGCGTCTTTTTCCTTCATGGGCTTTGCGGCAATGTGTAGACTTCCGTCACGCAAACCTTCATGGCTTCGCGCGCTCGCCGGCGGTGTGCTTACGGGCCTTGCGGCAATAAGCGATTTTCCGGCTATGTTGATTGCAGCCGCCATTGCGATATATGTGATAACAACACGAAACCGCTGGCAGGAAAACATACCCTTTTTTGCCGGAGCTGGATTTGTGGCAGTCTGCCTCGGTATATACAACTGGCAGTGTTTTGAGAACCCGTTTGTCCTCGCCTACTCCAAGCTATCACTTGACACATTCCGGGAACAGGCAACCAGAGGAGTGTTCGGAGTCCGTATGCCGCGCCCTCTTACCGCGGTCAGGTTACTGTTTTCTCCCTCTCGCGGACTCTTTTTCCTCTCACCCGTACTGCTTCTTGCCGTCCCGCCCCTGCTTAAACGACTCAGGAAAAAGAATGCCAGACCCGAAGCCTTACTGCTTGTGTGCATACCGATAATCCACATTCTTTTTAATTCCGGCTATGTGGGATGGCACGGAGGATGGACCCATGGCCCAAGGTACCTGGTTCCGGCTCTGCCCTTTCTCGCCTTCCCGGTAGTTTTCGGGCGCTGGCGCTCGGTCTCAATCGCGTCATTATTAGCGGTTTCAGTCATGCAGGTGTGGCCGGCACAGATCGGAATGCCGCATGTCCCGCAGGAAATAGTAAACCCGCTGACAGAGCTTCTTATCCCGATGATTGCCTTCGGCTATACAGCCCAAAACGTTTTTTCTCTGCTGGGATTTGGCGCCATGCTCTCCATCTTGTTTGCGCTGGCCATTATCTGCGCTCTGGTCATCACTGCGCTCAAGCTTACAGAAAAGATGGAGACACAAGAAAACAAGCCCTCCCTGCAGGAACAAGGAATAAGCGTTTTTGTTCCGGTTATAATATTGATTGCAATCCTTTGCTTTCGAACTGAACCCCGCCACATCGTGCATGTGGCAAGATATCGCCTGCTTGCTGACGCTGCCCGGATCACAAATTCCGAGTCGTTGTCAAAACATGCCTTCCGGGAAAAGATACTCTCAGGCATAAAAGGAAACCGGACAATGCAGCAGGCAGGAGGCAAACAGGGTCAGCAATAACGAATACATCAAATCCGATTGATTTCTTATCTATCCGCCGGTATTGTGTCCGCCGGAAGAGAGGATGCCGCCATGGAAACAATTGATCTGACTCCTGATTCCCCCCTGGGGATGATTTTACGACTCCTGATGTCCTGTTTGCTTGGCGGAGCGTTGGGAATCCAGCGGGAAATAACCCGGCACCCGGCAGGATTGAGAACGCATATGCTTGTGGCTCTGAGTTCAACCGGACTCGTGCTTGTAGGACTGATGCTGCTCGAAAATGTCGGCGAGAATGCCAACGCAGAGCTGGCGCGTATAATTCAAGGTATTGTTACTGGAGTGGGATTCATCGGCGCAGGCGCAATTATGAGAGAGGGTTTCAATGTTTACGGCATCACAACTGCCGCTTCGCTCTGGGTAGCGTGTGCGCTGGGTATTATGGTTGGAATAGACGCGTTTCTGCTTGCGGCCCTTACAGCAGTAATCGCCACCATCCTTCTGCTGCTTCCACATCGTGACGAAAACAGGAGGCGTGGAGAAGTCGATCAGCCAAAAGATCCAAAATGACTTGGCCGACAACACGCCGTTAGCCGAGATTCGCCGCGGTCTCCTGCATGAACTGCTCCAGCGCTGAAGCCGACCGCCGGTCGCGGAAGGCGACGAGAGCCGGATCGTTTGTTCTTTCCATCCAGCGTACGAGTTCATCGCACAGCTTCTGAATCTCCGCGCAGTAGTCCGGGTGATTTATCAGATTGTTCAGGGCGTCGGGATCGTTCTCGAAATCATAAAACTCTTCGGTCACCCTGTGCAGGAAGAGATCGACCCGGCCGGCTATAGTGGGATCCTGGCCGGATGCTTCGCGCATCGCCTTCATTGTGCGTCCAGTTTGAGTTTCGTTTTTGAAAACCCTTTTGCCGTTCGACCAAGGATTGAAAATGTAGCCGAAGCGCCGGTTCTGGACGCATCGCATGGGATAGTTCCGGCGCCCTGCCGTCTGATGGAACTGGGTAAAAACATAGTCGCGTTTGTCCTGGTCTTCGCCGCGAAGCAGCGGGAGGAATGAACGGCCGTCCATATTTTCCACCGGATCTATTCCCGCTGCATCAAGAACAGTGGGCATGAGGTCAACGCCGGAAATAAAGTGTGTTGTATCGGCGGATCCGGGTTCGATCACCCCGGGCCAGCGCACAATCCACGGGGTCTTTGTGCTGTGCAGGTAGCAGTTTGTCTTTGAGAACGGGAATGCCATGCCGTTGTCTGAGAGGTAGACTACCATGGTATTGTCTTCGCAGCCTGACTCCCGAAGAACTTCGAGTACCGCACCTATGGTATCGTCGCACCGCCTGACCGAATTATAGTACTCGGCGATTTCGAGCCTGACTTCAGGAAGGTCGGCGAGAAATCCGGGGGTGGTAACCTCGTCCGGCGAAAATGTTTTTGACGGAGGTACTGCCGCGGGCTGATCGGTTTCCTTGTACCACTCCGGTTTGTCGTTTCCGTAGAAAGGACGGTGCGGGTCGTGGGAGTTGAGCATCAGGAAGAAGGGCTTGTCCTCCGTCTTTGCCTGTTCCAGGAAAGTCGAGGCGTATTTGCTGTATATCGCCGGATTTCTGCCCTGTCCCAGCTCTTCCTGATCTCGCATCATGTCCCATTTATATTCGGCATAAGGCGTTGAATGTTCCACTTTGCCCAGGATACCTGCCAGGTATCCGTGTTGCTGCAGTACCGCCGGAAGGATCGGAATGCCCGGCGTCTTCAGGTGATAGAAACCTTCGCCGCTGTTGCAGTGCGGGTAGCGGCCGGTCATCAGGGCCGAGCGGCTCGGCTGGCATACTGCGATGGCCACGTGAGCATGCCCGAAGCGTATGCCCTCGGCTGCGATCCGGTCGATATTGGGCGTGGTTTCCTTTACCGGGCACCCGTAGGCGCCCACGGCGTCCCAGTTCATATCGTCGGCGGTGATAAGAAGAATGTTCGGTCGTTGTGTCATTTCTGCGCTCCCGTTTCTGAGTATCGTACAATTCCGGCAGCGGATGCTTCGGGTTGCAGCGGTTGAAACTGCCGGCCCAATACTGAAAATTGTCCGGGGGCTAGTAGAACCCGAAAAGCCGGAACGGCGCAAGGACAAAACGGAGGCGAAACGGGTTAAAGAATGATTGCTACTATGACAGGAAGAGTGATAAGTGAGAGGATGGTGCTGACTACAATGGCAGTGTTGATTGTATCGACATCCAGGTCCATATAATCGGCCAGCAATGGTGTGAGTGTTGCCACTGGCATACCGGATTCGAGGATAATAACTGCGCGCGATGTGACATCATCGGTCAGCCAGGCTGCTATGGCCCATCCTGCGAGGGGGGCGATCAGCAGCACGCAGGCGGAAACCAGCAGTGCAGGCTTTAATGATCCTGCAATGCCCTTCAATTTGAGTTGCATTCCGACGCTGAAGAGAATCAGCGGCACAGTGGTTTCAGCAAAAGGGCGCAGGGACAATTCCAGGACTTCGGGCAGCGCAAGTTCCGATAGGTTAAATCCAAGTCCTGTCAGGGCCGCCGCTGCGACCGGAAGGACCAGAACCCCGAGATTGCGCCAGGGCAGGCGTCCGGCGTTTTCCCCGGCATAGATCATCTGGACCGGAAGGCCGAACCCGAAAAAGATCGGCCACCAGAGAAGAATGAAGAACACGGCCCTTCTGAGTCCTTCGTCTCCAAGAAGGGCATACATGACTCCGAACCCAAGCCAGCCCCAATTGCCGAATACGGTCGCCGCATGGGTTCCGGCTTTTCGCTTGGTCCCTTTTATCCAGAAGGAAGAAAGGAATCCGAGAACAAATCTGGAGGCTGCCACAAGGACCGAGGCAAGAAGCATTGCAGGGAGAACACGCAGATCTTCGCCGCCTGCGTCATACATGGAAAAAAACACGAGGGCGGGCACTGAGATCCGGACGACAAACCGCCGGATAATCTCGCCGTCCCGTTCGGTAAACACCTTCGACAAGCGGAACGCGAGTCCGATCAGGATCGGGATTATGACCGCCAGAATTCTGCTCACTACATCCATAATTTTGCAGAATATCGCATATCCACCGGCATATTAAATAAAAAATTGATATCGTTCAAAAGGTACGGCATTTGATGTTTGAGAGCAAATAGA
>CAYTRK010000029.1:0-14765 GCA_964440205.1 uncultured Victivallaceae bacterium | reverse complement strand
TCAACTTCAAAGAACCTGTAATGAAAGGCGCCATCACGGTCCGTATTACCAATGCCGTATAAACATACTGCAATCTGGCGTTTTGCCAATTCGTGCCGTCGCAGTGGCGCTATCCGCGTTCGCAGCAGGAAGTTTGTGAGATATGCGAGTTAAACGCCTGGAAGAACTATGGCGCGAGCTTCACGGATGAAGAACGCTTTGCACTCCTCCCAGTCAAACGGTACCAACATCTGCGGCATCGGTTCGGATTCTGCGTCATCGAAGTATGTAAGACTCTTAAGCACATGGTAAGTGTTGACCCGGCTCGAGCCATACTTTCGCGGCATAAGTTCGAAGTAGGTTTCAAGCCCCGGGGGCGCCTGAAGAATCATGTATAAGTCAGCAAAATCCTTGCGGCTGCCGCGGCCCGAAATGGCGGCGAGCTTCATCAATGCGATGTCACTGACAGATGCAATTGAGAAAAAGCGGTGCGGATGCGAATCAAAGAGGAACGGATCATGCACACGGAAGAATGAGAACTTGGTTTCCCTGATTAAAACAGTCAGGGTATGTTCGGCCTCCTGCAGCGTTTCGTACTTGCCGTGCGCGCCAAGCACATCGTGAAGACTTCGAACATCCAAATCATCTGTGCGGAAAAAGTCTAGATCCTCCGAAATACGATGTCCAAAATGGAAGGCCAGCCCTGTGCCGCCTGCGAGGGTCCAACCTTTCAGGAAAATGGATGAGTCCTTTTCCAACTCTGTCAGAAGTTCCAAGCTGTGTTGCGGGAGTACTTTCTCGTGCACGGGATGCCCTCCATTTCAAGAATGTGTTGCCAGAACTTGCGGGTTCGTGGGGACATGCGTGAAGCCGACGCAACTGCATTGAGGAAAGCTCGTCGCCCCATCAGGTCGCGGAGCATTTCGATGTCATCAAGCCCCCCGTATTCCAGAACTCTTTCAATAACCCAGGTAGAATGCGTTTCAAGGTCATCTGCGGTGAGGGGATGATCCCAGAACAGCCTACTGATACGAGACGCAACATCGCGTGCACTGCGAGCATGCGGTTTGCGTCGCGGCTTAGGGCAGAGGGTGATTTGAAGGTCACAATCCAAGGCCAGCGCAAGCTTACGGAGAGTATAAGTCTCAAATCGTGTCCATCCATTCTCATAGCGAGAGAGTGTAGCCGAAGAGGTGCCCGCCCTGCGCGCAACCTCCGATAATGACAGTCCAAGTGCCAGGCGCCTATGCCGCAACTGTTCCGAAATACCGCCCTTAACCTTCATAACCTTATCATATATGATAATAAACTTCGTGTCAACAGCTTAGATCTCAGGAAATATTGCAGGACAGTCCCGACATTTGTTGCGATCTCCCGACAGATCTCTCGACGTCTAACGTCGATAACCTCCTAATTACAACAGAGTTACTGCTACCAGACGGGCATTTCAAGTTCTTAGCAACAAACTACTCGTTGGCTTTTTCATTATAAGGGACTGATCCCTCTCGCACAGACCATACACCTTGAGCGGTTTCCTGGACTGCAAATCTGTAGCGGTTTCGATACTCTTTTGTGATCTGCTCTACAAAATCATGATCACCTACAGCCAGCGAGTCGGTCCAGTGTGCTTCGCGTTTCAAACGACCTTTGCTCAGTTTCTCTTCGATCTTGTCTCTATACCATTGCTGGAATTCGGACACTGATCCCCTACTCGTTTTCGCCACCAAGTGCTCGATGTCAAGAATCCTGTACCGCTTTCTCGACCCCGTAAGTTCGTGGTAACCACACCATCTCCATGCTCCAGGGTGCTTTATTTTTTCTGTACGAACCATGTTGAGATCGACATAACACAGACAGTTCAGCAAGTGCTTGCCGTTTTGTATGACTGTACAATGATAAGGGTGTTCCCACATGGCATTTTTCCGATCCTTGCGCGTGTTGAACCCTTTTGCTGTTGCTCCGGACGCAAGCTGCATGAGACGGCTGACTGCTTCCCGGTCGGAAGCATGAACTATCACATGCACATGATTGCAGGTAATAGAGTAGCCGTAAACAGGAACACCGTAGCGTTTTACCCCTTCGCGCAACCATTCTCGATAAGCATCCCTTTCGCGAGCGGCATTGAGAAGGAAAAGCTGTTCCTGACATCGATGAGTAAGATGATACGTGTATCCTTCAACCAGATAGTCACAAGCTCTTGGCATTTTTGTAAATTAACAAAGATTTCTCCCTTACATCCAGCAAAACATTCACAAATTCGCTTCCAATAAAGATTTTCCGGCACCCACACCTTTCAACACACTAATGACCATGGACTTAAAGACGTTAGACGTCGAAAGATAGCACAAAGTCCAGTATTTCCCATAGGCAAGGACCGGATAGCCCCACCCAAGTTAACCTACTAATTCAGACTTTAACCCGCATATCTCACAAAATCCCGGCTGCCCTACATCCATTTTGAAAAAGGAGGGTTTTCAAAGGAATCCATTATTAAAGGCTGCCCCCTCTGCTCCCATAATCTTATGAGAGGTCGCTACATCAGTCTCTCACCGTAGATTATTCCTCGATACATCCTTTTTATGGCAATTCTACGGTAACGCGATAAAATTGACGGCCTTGATCGTTCATCGGAACATCATGTTGCATGACCCCGCTTTCTTCAAACCGGGACGGCCCAAACAACAGGTTTGTCACTCCATGATACATGTTTGTGCCATTATAAAGCGTATATAAACGATTCGAACTCGCATACCATTCAATACGATTGGTGTTGCCTAAGGGCATGCACTCTAAGCTCAATATCCCCAAGCCATTTGTCGGATTGGCATCCATTACATACACTTCCCATGTCGGCACACCAAGCCCCAACATATCTTGATTTACCAGCGTGTCCATGTCGCTGGTGAGACCATAACGAGCCATCCATAATGCAGGAACATCAACCGGGGTGTTGTTCGTGACGTAGGATTCGGCAAAACTGACGGTGATTGTGCCGTTAGCCGCCACGTTCTGCCAGTTGTAGTTAGTACTTGCACCTTGAGAAACGCTGTCGACCTGCACATCTTGTACCTCATACCAAGGGTCAGGCGTAAAGGAGAAGTGTTGATCCGCTCCATATCGCACTACGATGGCCCCCTCTGGATCAATTGTCCCATACTCACCAGCCGAAGCTTGAATCAAGGCATCTACCGTCATCGTCCCGCTTACATAGGTGATGCCATAGTTGGCGGATACAAAGCCGGATGCGCCTTGCGCATCAGAGAGAACAATTGCGCCTTCATACATGCCAACAGTTGCCTTCGCGACATGCCCGTTGGTATAAGAAACCGTCACTGTATCCACCTGTTCGTCCCCGACAAGCTGATCTTCTCCGACTGTGAAAAGCGTATAACCATCGCCACCTGTCAGCGTTTCACCATAGGTCTTGTGCTGCGGTGTGGCCATGATTGTTAATGCTTGTTTTTGAATCGCCAGCTCGGCTGTTCGATCACCGTCGAAGTCATAGCCTTGCTGCCCAGAGAAGATCGTCAGGGAATAACAGCCAGCAGCGACGGCACCTTGGGCTGTTCCGCCATAATGGATCAAGTCATCATCAACGAAGTCGGTGATGACATAGCCGTTTCCTTCACTGTAAGGGACTCCGTCGTAGGTTTTTGAGTCGTCCGTAACACTTTGTATGGTCGCTGGCGTCATGAAGGCGCGTAACAGTGGGTAGCTGTCGCCATCGTATATCCGCCAAGCCTTGCCACTGTCGCCCTGGTCGTCGATTTCCCATCCATCGCTGGTGAACACTGAAAGCTTTTCCATTTCTGAGGTGCTTTTTGCGGTAGCAGATCCCGTATCATCAGTGGATTGATTCGACGCTTCGCTATCGAAGAAATTACTGGAAAAACTTCCACCATCATCCTGACCGAGAAATCCCCTTTCAGTGAAGCTGGTTCCTGAAATTCTCCCTGTGCTATATGAATTAGAAATCGACCCTCCGCTGGAGTAGACGCGACCGCAAAAACCGCCGAATGTGCTATAATTATCATCACTACGGATAACGTTACCCATACTGTAACACTGCTGAATAGCCCCCCCCACTTATTATGCCACCAACGAATCCTCCGACATTACTTACCCCGCTACCATCTGCTGTGCTAAAGGATCTTAAAATGGAGCCGCTCTTAAGTCTGCCCACGAGGCCGCCGATATCAGAAGCACCACGTATATCACCTGTGCTGTAGCAGTGGCTGATAATGGAATCATCATTATAACCCACGAGGCCGCCGACATAATTTTGACCGGTGATATGGCAGTCTTCTATTCTAACATCAGAAATTGTGGCCCCATCTGTATATCCAAAAAGACCCGTATAATCGGTACTGCTTCTATCAAGAAAAAGGTTGGAAATAATAAGGCCGTCACCACTGTAAGAACCGGTGAAATTTGTTGATAAATTCCCGATGGGAAAAAAGCCCTCGACAGGGCCGGGTGATCCATGGCCATCCCAGTCCACCTGGGTATTGTCGGTATGGAATGAAATATCCGCCGTCTGGATAAAATGTTTATTCCAATCGCCGGATCGGTTTGATAATACAATCAAATCATATGAGTCTGCAATCTGGTATGGATCAATCTCGGTGCCGCAGCCGCCGGCGTATCGAACCCAATTGCACGCATCCATGTTCATCAAGGTTCCATCATTGTTACCGGCGTTATCATACAGGTTGGTTCCCGATCCTTCACTCATGTCATAATAGTGCAGCAGGTTTGTTTCTGTGCCGGTTAATGCGCTATGCATGTAATTCTGTATTTGCGTCTGATTGCGGGCGACATCCCAAATCCGTAATTCATCCATCTGGCCATGAAAATAAGGCGTGCCAGAAGCCCTGTTATCCGCGCCAATGCGATGCATGCTTGACAATGCAATATCAGAACCAGAACCTACATAGGTATGCTCTATTTCTCCATCCAGATATAAAATAAATTGATCGCTGCCTGTGTCGCGCACAAACGCAATATGGTGCCACTGATTGTCGCGTAAATCCGTAGTTCCAAAAATATTGAGGGTCCCTCCATTCCAGTATAAGCGCATTTGTCCATCATCATGAATCTCCCAATTCACATTTGGACTGTCATCAAAATTACCCAGAATAATGCCAACACGTTCGCCACTTGCTAGATTACCAGAGCCTACTTCAGGAACTTTGACCCACAATTCAACCGTATTACTTTTGTCACCAATCGTAAGCGCCTCTGACAACTGAACATAATTGGTGACCCCATCAAAATTAAGCGCATCATCCCGTGCCGCAACATTGACTGAAAACATCGTTAGTGCGATGAATGCCGTAATCAACAGTTTTTTCATTTTTCTAACCCTATTTCTTGACTGATCCTATTCTACTTCAATTCTTCGGAAGTGCGAGATTCTTTTCGCGAGAGTTATCTTCGGAATCTACGGGCAGATTTCTTGAGATTGCGAACGCGACCAAGCTATATTGAGACTGCCGGACCCACCACACATCAAGTACTATTTCTTATCAGGGAGTGCGAAGCATTTCGATAAAACGGAAGGTGTGGGTTTTCTCCTGGCGAGGTCCGTCTTCTGAGACTTTGCGGAAGCCGGGGTATTCCGGGAAGAACGCGTCGGCTCCTTCCGGCTCGTCGTCTACCAGAGTAAGGTATAGCTTGTCCGCCATTGCAATGGTCTGCCTGTAGATCTGCGCTCCGCCTATCACAAAAATCTCAGACGGATCCGATTCGCCTACGCTGCGGGCACGATCCAGAGCCTCTTCGATATCATGACATATTACGCAGCCCGGCCGCTCGTATTGGCTGTTGCGGGTTACTATGATGTTCGTGCGGCCGGGCAAAGGCCTTCCAATGGATTCGAAGGTGCGCCGCCCCATTATGATGGGGTGGCCCATGGTGAATGTTTTGAATCTTTTCAGGTCCTGAGAGATGTGCCATGGCAGCCGGTTAGCAACGCCGATCTCCCTGTTCCTGCCCATAGCACAGATTAACGAAATCATGCCTCACCTCAGAATCCGCCGACATTTACAATTTCAGCTTTAAGACGAGAGTGCGGATCGTAGCCTTCAATCTTAAAATCCTCGTAGGTAAACTTGTCTATGTCGTCTATATCGGGATTGAGGCGCATCTGCGGAAGCGGCCGGGGCTCTCTTTCCAACTGCTCCTCTATCTGGGCCATGTGGTTGGAATACGCATGGACATCGCCGAAGGTGTGCACGAAGTCGCCTGCCTCAAGGCCGGTCACCTGGGCGACCATCATCAATAACAGCGCATAACTGGCAATATTGAACGGCACACCCAGAAAAACATCCGCGCTTCGCTGATAGAGCCCGAGATTGAGCTTGTTGCCGTGTGTGACACCGAAGTGAAACAGGGTATGACAGAACGGCGGAACTTCCGTAGCGTTACCCGCCGATGCCATCTCGTAGACAAAGTCCGGGTTCCAGGCGGAGACTACATACGATTTACGGTATGGCTTTTTCTTCAACCCCTCTATGGCCCACTTGAGCTGGTCAATCTCGCGCCCGTCACTTGCCGGCCATCTTCGCCACATTCTTCCGTAGATGGTGATGAGATCGCCCCATTTTCTTACAAAATCGCTGTCCGCGGGCTCTTCACGCATTTTGTCAATAAACTCGTCCTGCGGCATGTCAGGCAAACCGTGCTGCGAACAATTCCGATGATAGTTCTTCCACGCCCATTCATCCCAGATGTGAACGTTGTTATCCACGAGAAACTTGATGTTTGAGTCGCCGCGCAGGAACCACAGCAGTTCGATGATAATACCTTTAAGGTATGTTTTCTTGGTGGTAAGCAGCGGAAACCCCTTCGAGAGGTCGAAACGCAACTGCCTGCCGAACACCGATCGGATAAAAGGTTGCTGCTCACCGCGCTGCTCGTAGAGTTCCTTTACCTCCGGAGTAAGAAAAAGCTCCTTATCAGTGCCGTTATCGATTATGTCACGCAGGAGATTAAGGTACTGGTACTCGGGATGTGTCGGCTCTGCCATATGATCCGCTCCTTTTTATTTTTAAATGTAATAAAAACCGGAACTGGGGGCAAAGCGGAAGTTGAGATTTTGTCAATCAGGGGATCGGCTCCTGCAGGGGTTACCCGTTGGATGCCCCGTCATTTTTCCACAGAACCAGGCATGAACCGGCGGACACGCCGGACTGGTTTCGGGACATACCAAGCGAAACAAGGTACTGGGCAATAACACCGGCGGTTACGGGCGAATCCGTTTCCCACACTGCAGCCTGCTCTTTACCGGCATGTCTGGTCCAGGCGCTTCCCTTGTCCGGAACCAGATCCAGACACCACTCTGAATGGCTCTCAACGATTTTTTCGATTTCATCAAGCACCCTGTCTATGTCCATCTCCCGGTCCCTTCTTCCTTGCCTGGTTTTCAATCAATAGGCTTTCTTCGCACTAACCCGCATATCTCACAGAATTCCTGCTGCGAGCGCGGATAGCTCCACTGTGAGGGCACGAATTGGCAAAACGCCAGACTTCAGCATGTCTATACGGCTGCTCCGGCGTTTTATCAATTTGCGCCCCGCAGCAGTGCTCTCCACGCTCTCGCTACGAAATTCCGTGAGATATGTGGGCTAAAAGTGCACTGAAAAGGGTTAAAAAAGGAGCCGGGTGGAATGCTGTTATACATGGTGGGTGTGGGCTTATCGGTACTCATGCATACAGTGGATACAAGTATCCAACCACCCGGCTGTGACAAGGCTTTGCCGGCATTCACAATCAAGTTGATCACAACAGACCCAAGTTGCGATTCCAGACATCTTACCCGGCAGGCGGCGGAAAATAAATCCGTCCCCAGCCTCACTTTCGAAGGAATAAGATGATGGAGCAGTGGCAACATCTCAGTTATGGTTTTGTTAACATCAATTATCGAGTTGTTTTCTTTTTCCACGGAAACGAAGCAATCTTTATGTTCACCCGCTTTTGCCACTGCATTTCATATAAGCGCCATCACCGGCTCCAGAACATATCCCGCATATCTCACAAAATTCCTGCTGCAAGCGCAGATAGCGCCGCTGCGAAGGCACGAATTGGCAAAACGCCAGATTGCAGTATGTCTATACGGCTGCTCCGGCGTTTGACCAATTTGCACCCCCGCAGCAGTACTCTCCACGCTCTCGCTACGAAATTCTGTGAGATATGCGGGATAGAAGTCATCCGCAACATACCTGACGTACCCCTTTTCCATCAGAATGCGGATTATCTGCCAGACACTTTCAACTGAAATTCGAGACTTTTCCGAAAGCTCTGCTATGCTCAGGGGTTCCGGTCTGTCGATAAAACAATTCAGGACATCTATCACTGCCTGTGCTCCAGCTTGTGCTATCTGTGCTTTCCTCTATGCGGGAACATTTGCCAGAATCTAAAGAAATAAGCTTGCCGACGCAATGTTTTTTTATGGAATTCTAACAGATGACGCTCAATCTATAAGGTGAGGTTTCCTCGCATATCTCACAGGATTTCGTAGTGAGATATATGCGGGTTAAGGATTTCCTAACTCTACAACCGGCTGCCCATGTTCGATGTCAACAGTAGCAATTTTCGCATTCCGCATCTTATCGATGAATTCGGACGGAACACCGAATTGTTGTGCAATATCTTCCGCGCTGGATTCCTTCGCGAAGGCGCGCCTGTCTTTTCCCCGGAATCTGCGCCTGTTTTGTATATTGATAAGCATTAGCACAAGACCTATTGCCATGGCCCCAGCGATATAGTAGCCCACCACCGAAAGAAGGCCGCGGTATCCTTCGAGCATGACCTGCTGAACCACCAGAAGCCGAATTCCAATCGCCCACATCAGAAGAGTAACAAGCGGCATGGCCAGGTAAACCCACAGACCCCAGGCAATCGCGGTTATCAACAGGTCTGTCTTTCGCCACACTCCCGCCTGGCTTCCCGGATTGTCAATTATGTGTTTTGTCTCATGCTTCATCTCAACCCCCTGTCGGGACTGTCCCATACCGCCACAGACTTGTTTCCTGTGACGCTTTTTATCACTGCCTTAGGCATGCCCACTGCAGTCGTCATGGCACTGAGCACCCAGTAAACCATTGGGAACCAGATAAACCAGAAAATGTGCATCACTGTCCTGGACTCATAGTGACGATCAAAAAACATCGCAGTTATAGCCTGCAACATACATACGCAGGCAAGGAGGGTTCCCGTCCATTGCGGGGGTACTACCTGAGCCAGTGAAAATGGTGACGGCAGCTCAAAAAAGATGTTCAGCGCCCCGATAATGGCACAAAGCCAGAACGCGTAAGACCATATCACACTGGTCAGGTACTCAATATATAACGGCCACAGGCGCCTCTGTTTAAAGCTGAGAAGTACCCGCCCGTACTTGAGGATCACTTCGGCGCCGCCCTGCGCCCAGCGCACCCTCTGTTTCCATAGTCCGCGAAGAGTTTCAGGAGTTAAAATCCAGCACAGGGCATGCTCCTCGAAGCGTATATCCCAGAAGTTGGTCTGAAGTTTCCAGGTCACGTCAATATCCTCGGTGACCATGTCTTCGCTCCATGCCCCCACCTCCAGCAGCGCCTCCTTCCTGAATGCGGCAACAACTCCCGATACCGTGAATACCTTTCCTATGATCCGCTGGGTCCGTTTTATCATCCCGATGATCGTAGAGTATTCCCCCACCTGTATTTTACTCAGAAGCGTAGTCCTGTTGCGGATCCTGGGATTTCCAGTAACCGCCCCCACCCTGGGGAATTTTACGAAGTGCCAGGCAATCCACTTCAATGAGGGGCCGGTGATATACGAATCGGCATCAATAGAAACAAGGTATTCGTGCCTGCTTGCAACGAGCCCAAGGCGAAGAGCCGCCGCTTTGCCGCCGTTCTTTTTGATCCTTATTGACCGCAGGTTTTGTATTTTCCCGGCAAGCGACCGGATTATCCGCCATGTATCGTCGGAGCTGCCATCGTCTATAGCAATGATCTCATAGTCCGGATAATCAAGCTCCGAGAGTCTTTCCAGTGTTTCAGCGATGGAGTCGGCTTCATTATGGCACGGAACCAGAATAGACATTCCGGGATACTCTTCCATCCCCGCAGGCTCTTTCGCGTCGAGGTATGGTGCGCGCCGCGTACGATAAACCAACGATCCCAGAATCCATACAAAAGCCATAAACAGCGGGTAGTGATAGACAAATGATAGTACGTACTGCATATCAATACTGCTTCGTCACATCCGGCTTCGGAGGTTTTCTGAAAAGCTTTATTTTAGAAGACATTTCACGACGGATAACATTCAGCATCGGCTGATCGACGGTGTAATCATCCGGATAGTAGGCCAGATGACGGGCGCCTTCAGCTACCATCCGGCGAAGCCGGCGCAGGAGTTCTGAGGATTCAATCCACTCGTCCTTTGCCCAGTCGTAGCTCTGGATCTTGAAGATCGTCTTATCAAGCGCTGACGGATGGCGTCTGACCGCCTTGACATGTTTTTCAAGCCACGGAACCGGATGCTCCACCCCGCCAAGTTCCGGGTAGGCCATGACAACAACGTAATCGTATATATCGAGAGAAGACTCGAAATCCTGGGCAAATTTTTCGGCCCTTTCCGGATCCAGGCTCACCGGAGCGTAAAGATTCCTCGCAAATGCAGACTGGGAACGGTACCTCTTAACCTCTTTCATAAGCTCCATCGTAAAGGCGTTAAGCTGCCGCGTCTTGATTTCCGTCACGGTCTTCAGTTCGGACTGGCTCCATGTGCCCGGACGCATGGGGTCGGACTTGATGTGCCGCCGGTACGCTTTTACAGCCGATGGATGAGCATCTTCATTTTCGCCAAGATATGCATCGTCCTGGAAAAGGACTCCGTGGAACCTTGCGTGTGCGGCCATATCCCCGTAAAGAGTCTTCATAATGCTGAGCGATTTCGAACTGAACGGAGAAAGCCTCCTGTACCAGTAAGTGGTCGGCTTAGCGCCGCCCTGCCCGTCCCACTCGACAACGCGCAGGTTTTCGTCGCTGTTTCCCGGCAGGTCGACGCTGAGAACAGGCATCCATATAAAAACCTTGAAATCCCGCACGTACAACTGATTTGCCACCCTGCACAGCAGATCCGAGCGGACGGGCAGCAACCGGTTGGGGAAATAAACCGAGGTGACGTTTCCATCGCCGTCGGGATCGGCAAACGCCTGCAGAAACACGGCATTGGGACGCATCTCCACAATTCGATCAAGCATCCTGCCAAGATTCCGCTCCGTCTGCTCCGGCGATTCATCATATATAAGGTCCAGATCAATCTGGACTGCCCGAAGCTGCTGCAAAGACTGTCTCTGAGGCGGAGTATGCATACGCAACTGCTCGACAAATTCGCGCGGTTCAGGATTCCTGTGGATTATCCAGCGCGACAAGGCTTCAGGTCTATTGAGATCTGCAGCTTCACCACCAAGCGAAAACATGAGTTTAAAGCCAAGCTTCTCCGCTTCCTCTCGAGCAATGGCGTTGTACGCTCCATATGGCCACACGAGTATATCCGGAGCCACCCCGAGTCTTTCCCGGAATAATTGCAGCGCCTGCTTATGATCCTGTCTTATCCTTTTCCGGTATTCCTGCGCTGTTTCGTATCGGCCTTCTTTCCTGATATACATTCGCGTAATTGCAGCCTGGCCGGTATTTCCCTGCGGATTAAGAGGAACAGCCCTGTGAAGATTGTACGAATGCGAGGCCACCGCCACCAGGGGATGCGCCGCAACCTCCCGGATCTGTTCCCAGTTCATCAGCGGAGCGGGTATGTCCTCAGGCGGGTCGTTCTCGATCCAGGAGCCGCATATTGCCAGCAATGCGGGGCAGTCGTAGAGTTCAAGAACCTTGATTACATTTGATTTAAAGCTCACGTAGGCGTCGTCGAATGTCAACATGACGGATTTCTCGGGCAGCCCCGTAGAATTCTTAACAGCTCTTCTGATATCATCCGGACCTATAAAGCTGTACCCGTGCAGCTTCATGTATTCAAGCTGGTCCACCAGGGCGGGCACTTCGACTGCATAAGGGTCCTCCTTGGCTTCTGCAGGAACGTCGTGATAACACAATACAAGAAACCTGTTTGTGTCAGCCCCAGCCGCGCAGACACACATCAGAAAGGCTGAAATCAGCGCTGCAAATCTTAGCCCGCATATCTCACAGGGTTTCGTAGTAGCCTGTCCGCCATACGGCGGAAGAGCGTGGAAAGCGCTGCTGCGGGGGCGCGAATTGGTGAAACGCCGGAGCAGACGTATAGACATACGGCAATCTGGCATTTTGTCAATTCGTGCCATCGCAGTGACGCTATCCGCGCTCGCAGCAAAAATTCTGTGAGATATGCGGACTAGAAAGTTTTTCTTAAAGTCAAATACCATGATCCAAAATCCACTGGTTCTCCATCATAATATCGGCGACTGAACTGATATCCCCACAGAAAGGAAGTCCAATCCGTGATCAGATAATCATGTTCATAGCGAATATGCCATATTGTTTCGGGATCGTAATCGGTCTGGTTGTAAATCCCGATTCCTGTGTGCAGACGATGCACAAAAGCATAATCCCATCTTCTGTAAACAGTATGATCAATTGTGTGCGTAGCAGCCAGAGTGTAATCGTACTCAGGACTGAAGTAGGGCAGGTTGGTCTTAGTGTTATGAGAGCCGGTTGCTTCAAGTTCCAGCGAGGTCTTCCAGTGGGCCCTGGTCCACAACGAATGTTCGGAGAAAAGGCCGTAAAGGTAATTCTTATTGCCGTCATCAAGATCGTGATATCCGGCCGCCGCGCCGACGGAAAATCTGTCGCTTGCGCGAAACCCGGCATTCAGGGATGTACGGGTCCCTTCAACGCCCTCAGCCCTCGCTCGCAACGGAACGTCCAGGCTGTAAGTTGTATGCCTCGCGGAAAAACGCCAGTAATCATCCAACCGGTACTCCACACTTGCCACTATGCCCGGTTTATCCTGTTCTTCCATGTCAGCCGAGACCTCGGAACTCACAGTCACCACCGGCAGAACGTCCCATGTAAATCCGGCTCCGGCCCTCTCGTGCCGACCGGTCTGCTGATCGCTCTCCGTTTCCCGCTCAAGATAAAACACGTAAAGGTCAAAAAACGGGTCCAGGGGTTGGGTCAGACTGCTGTAAAATGAATACTCGCCAACACCGGGGTCTTCGTCGGTCACCACAGCGTCCAGATAGAACTTTGTGCTGTCCTCTATCTCAAACGATCTTTTGATTCGCTTCGTGTGCAGGTTTTCAGGATTTTCTTCAAGCAGCCGCGTCGCTTCCTTTCTGGCCTTCTTCTTGAGATAACACTGATTCAAAGCCACCAGCCGTCCGTTGCGCGCGGCGATTTCCCGTTGCGGCGCGTATGGCGGCCGGTCTTTTTCAAGGGGATCTTCCCCGCCTCTGGTTATAATGATGTCAAAATCTTCAAGAGCCCTGCGCGGCCAGCCTCTCCAGAGATGAACATGCCCCAGCCCGGTCCGGCAAGACAGATTAGCCGGCGCCCGCCGCAACAGTTCGCTGAAGAATGTCCCGGCCCGCTTATTCCTGTCCTGGTACGCAAGCCACCAGCCCTCGCTGGTAACCACTCTATCCTTCTGCCAGTTATAACGGAGTACACCCCGGTCCCAGATCCATTCCGGCGTTTCCCTGTCCAGTTTCGAACGTATTCTGCCTGCCTCTTTATAGCGGGATGTTTCAATGCAGGTATAGAACAGGCCCATCCTGGCGTCAAAATCATCGGGTTTCTTTAATACCGCCATTCTGTACAGATCTTCGGCTTTTGACGGTTCGCGAAGATAAAGATATGCGCCCGCAGCCGCACGCTGCGCCCAGAAAGGCGTTTCCACCTGTCTCGATTCGAGCTTCTCATAAATATTGGTTACAGCTTCCATTTCGTTCATGGAATGAAGAGCAAGAATCAGATCGAACCGGCATGAATCGCGGAAATCTCCTGCGGGATAATTTTCCATCAAAGACATCAGAATGTTTGTGGCAACTTCCGGCTCTCCCCAGTTGATATGCGAGGCCGCACGTCGTTTTCCAAGCCTGCGGAGTATAGCGCGGTTTGTGACTCCCACGGACTGCGCGTATTCCTTCGCAAGGCTTACTGCCCCCATGTCGGAAAGCGTTCGCGTTTTCAGATTTCGCGCAGCACGATTCTCCGGTTCAATTTCAAGAATTTTCTCGTAGCAATCGATAGCCCGGAGGTACTGACGCTTCTTCCAGTGCAGAGAAGCCTTTGCAAAAAACAGCGACGGATTGTCGCCGATTCTTGAAATAGCCTGAGCAAGCGCTGCGAACGCCTTGCCCTCCTGCCCGGCATCGGCAAGTGTTAATGCCAGTCCCCTGACAAGATCGGCGTCATGAGGGCTGTTTTCAACCAATTCTCTGTAGAGAAGTTCGGCCTTTTCATATCCGCCAATGTGCCTGAAACTTTTCGCAGCGGCCCTGCGCACGTAAACAGGAATCTCGCTTTTTTCAGGCAGCGCATTGAACTGGGCAACGGCCTGCTCGTGTTTCGACGCCCAGGACAGGACCACCACGTAATCGCCGCGGATCTTAGCGGAATCCGGCGCTTTATCGAGGGCCGCACGCAAGAGAACCAGCGCTTTTTCGTGTTTCCCGTCCCGCGCCAGTTTTACGGCTCTTTCTGCCTGTTCAACAGCAGTCTCCTTCTCCGCAGCTACGCATCTCGCCGGGGCCGCAAAAAAAAAGCTTGCCAGAACAAGCGTGGCGATAGACGTGCTTCCGTGCC
>CAYTRK010000028.1:11948-14931 GCA_964440205.1 uncultured Victivallaceae bacterium | reverse complement strand
TTCCGCGTGGCTATGATCGACCGGTTCTCAATTATGTCGAAAGCGCTCACTTCCTCAGCCCTTATAAGACGCACGCCCGCCAGATTGCGTACGGACTTTTTCAATTCCGGGTTGCCGCCCGATGTAACAATCAAAGCCCGAGACCCGGCCTCAAGTGCTTTCAGCATACCAGCAATGTTCCGGGTTTTCATTTCCATCCCGTCAAGTTCCTCGACAACTTTTACGCTCCCCGACGATATTCTTTCGCTAAGCGTCCGCCTGAATGCCAGCGCCGCAACCTTCTTGTTCACCTTCAGCTTTCGGATACCCGGCCTGGGACCAAAAGCCACTGCGCCACCACGCCACAACGGCGACTGCTTGTATCCAGCTCTCGCGCGGCCCAGTCCTTTCTGCCGCCAGGGTTTCTTATTGCTTCCGGCAACCTCCCCTTTGCTCAGAGTGGACGCCGTCCCGGCCCTACAGGCAACGCGGTGCGCCACTACAACATCATAGACCGCCTGTTTGCCCTTCTCCAGCTCAAGCAACTCGCCGGGCCACGTGTATTCTCCTACAGACTCTCCCATTGTATTAAATGTTTTCAGTGCGCTCATTTGCGCTCACCCTTCTTTAAAGATTTCTTAACCAGCACCATCCCGCCATTGCTGCCGGGAACTGCGCCTTCAACAAGCAGAAGATCGTCTTCCATCCGAATACCAACAACTTTAAGATTCTGCTGTGTAACCCGCTTGTTGCCCATATGGCCAGGCATTTTCTTCCCTTTCGCCACTCTCGCCGGGTAGGCGCACTGGCCTATTGCGCCGGGTTTTCTCTTTGCACCCGCGCCGTGGCTCATCCGACCTCCGCCGAAGTTATGGCGCTTCATCGCCCCCTGAAAGCCGCGGCCCTTTGATACGCCGGTCACATCAACAAAACCTACACCTTCGAAAAGATCAACCCGGATGGTGTCTCCCTCGTTGTGTTCATCACCGTTTTCCAGCCGGAATTCCTTGAGCCATTGGCATGGCGCTAAGTTACTTTTCTTGAATTCCTGCAGCACAGGCTTGCTGACTCTATGCTCCTTCTGTTCCTGAAAGCCCACCTTCACAGCATCGTAGCCGTCCGCCTCAACGTTTTTCTTCTGCACCACGACGCAGGGCCCCGCCTGTATAACTGTAACCGCAAGCTTGCGGCCGCCTTCGTCATACACCTGTGTCATCCCCAGTTTTTTTCCAATTAAACCTTGCATGTCATCAGATCTTTATCGTTATGTCAACGCCCGCAGGCAGATTGAGTTTCTTCAGTTCGTCTACAGTTTTTGCGGTCGGATCCAGTATATCCAACAGCCTCTTATGTACCCTCATTTCAAACTGGTCCATCGATTTCTTGTCAACATGCGGACTCCTGTTCACTGTGAACTTCGATATCCTCGTAGGGAGCGGCGTAGGCCCGACGACTTTTGCGCCCGTCCCCTTGGCAGTGTCCAGTATGTCAGCGACCGCCTGATCAAGAAGCCCGTGATCATAGCCCTGCAGCTTAATCCTTATGCGTTGTCCGTTCACTCTCCCCCTCACCTCTCCAGTAACTGCTTTTTCAGTTCTTCAGGCACGACCTCAAACTTCTCGGGCTCCATGGTGTAAGTACCGCGTCCTTTTGTCAGTGACCGGATTACCGTAGAGTACCCGAACATTTCGGCAAGAGGAACCGTAGCATGAACAATCTGCATCTCACCCCTTGCCGCCATCTCATTAACCTTGCCTCTTCGCCCGTTCAAATCTCCAAGCACCTCTCCCACAAAGTCCGCCGGAGCTACGACCTCAAGCGACATAACCGGCTCCAGCAATTCAACCTGCGCTGCCGCAGCCGCGTCACGCGTGGCCATTACCGCGGCCGATTGAAAAGCCAACCCGGTCGAAGCCTCCTCGTCCACTTCCACACCCGTTACGTCCACCCTCGTATCTATTATCGATCCGCCTCCAAGCGAACCGGTCGCCAGGCCGTCACACACGCCTGAACGTATGCTGTCCTTGAACTCCCGGGAAAGCTCGCCTGTACCCTTCGAGAATACAACCGTATTGCCCTCCCCCCTGTCCATCGGCCCAATAGAGACACTTACTCCCGCACATTGCCGTTTTCCCGCGATCTCCCGGTCAAAGACGCAGGAACCCGACCCCGGACTCGCCACCGTCTCGTAGTAAGCCACAACAGGCTTCCCTACGCTCGCCTCAACCTTGAACTCGCGCAACATTCGGTCTTTGAGCACTTCGAGATGAAGCTCTCCCATACCGCTGAGAATAGTCTGCCCGGTCTCCGGATCAACCTTCACCGAACAGGTCGGATCTTCAGAAGTTAATGCCGCCAGCGCCTCCTCCAGCTTATCCCGGTCAGCCCGGGTCCGCGGCTCAACTGCCATAAAAATAACAGGCTCGGGAAACTTAATCCGCTCCAGTTCCACCTGCGCGTTCTCGGCACACAGGCTGTCGCCGGTGGTCACTTCCTTCAGGCCCGCTATCCCGCCTATTTCGCCGGAATAGAGGGCTTCAACGTCCGTGCGCGTATTTGCGTGAAAAATCACTAGTTTCGCGATACGTTCGCGCTTTCCCGTCCTCGGATTGAAAACGTTCTGACCCTTCTTCAAACTACCAGAATACACCCGAACAAATCCCAGCCGTCCCATATAGGCGTCGGTGACCAGCTTGAAAACAAGCGCGCTTACAGGCGCACTGTCATCGGGATGTCGCACTTCTTTTTCGCCAGTCTTAGGACTAACACCTTCCACTCTCTTTACATCGAGGGGCGAAGGCAGATACGCTACTATAGCGTCAAGCAACAACTGGATGCCTTTGTTTTTCAACGCCGACCCGCAAAGCACGGGAATAAAAGAATTGTCGCTCACTGCGCGCCTGATTCCTCCCCTGATTACATCCGCGGTAATATCCGCGTTCCGCAGGTATGTAGAAAGACAAAATTGTTTGGAAAGTCGGACAAAATTGTTTGGAAAATTTTG
>CAYTRK010000028.1:0-11938 GCA_964440205.1 uncultured Victivallaceae bacterium | reverse complement strand
CATCCGCGGTAATATCCGCGTTCCGCAGGTAAGCCTCCATAGTTTCCTCGTCGACTTCGGCAAGTTTCTCAACAAGCTCGGCCCTTGCTTCTTCGGCCTTTGCCCGTAAATCCGAAGGAATTTCAATCTTATTTACCTTAGAACCCAGGCTCCCTTCATCGTAAGTGAAGGCCTTCATGTCAAGAAGGTCTATTATCCCCCTGAAAGAATCCTCGGCTCCCCACGGAAGCTGCACAGGGATCGCATTCGAACCGAGCCGCTTACGCATTTCCTTTACAACGTGGCTAAAATCGGCTCCCACTCTGTCCATTTTGTTTACAAATGCCAGACGCGGCACCCCGTAGCGATCGGCCTGTCTCCATACCGTCTCAGACTGCGGCTGTACTCCACCAACTCCGCAGAAAACGCCAACGGCGCCGTCCAACACCCTCAAGGAACGTTCAACTTCTACCGTGAAATCAACGTGCCCGGGCGTATCAATAATATTCACCTGGTGGTCATGCCAGAAGCACGTCGTCGCGGCGCTCGTGATGGTAATCCCCCGCTCTTTCTCCTGGGACATCCAGTCCATCACCGTCGTGCCTTCGTGCACTTCGCCCATTTTATGCACCCGCCCAGCATAGAACAGTATGCGCTCGGTGACAGTGGTCTTCCCCGCATCAATATGCGCGACAATACCGATGTTTCTAACCATCGGCAGACTGCGCACCCTTCCGGCAGCTTCCCGTCCCCGGTCACCCGACTGAGCTTTACTTTTCTTTTTCTGTTCCAAAACTGCTACCATTGTTTTTTTCTCCGGAACACCACTTGTTCTGTCCCGCTACACCTGTTTGCAAACCTCCGGCAAACTACCACGCATAATGCGCAAAGGCTTTGTTCGCCTGAGCCATCTTGTGCATGTCGTCCCGCTTCTTAACAGCTTCTCCCTGGTTCCTGTAAGCGCTGATAATTTCCTGCGCCAGGGCCGAACGCGCCGTTCCGCCTTTCTTGCTGTTGGCATTGCCAACCAGCCACCTCAACGCCAAGGCAAGCTGCCTGTTGCGTCCTACTTCCACCGGCACCTGGTACGTCGCGCCCCCTACCCTGCGGGACCGCACCTCAACTCTCGGCTTGATATTGTCAATGGCCCGAACAAGAATTTCCATCGAATCCTGCTCCATCTTCTCTTCTATCTCATCGAGAGCCCCGTAGACTATCCCTTCGGCAGTGCTTCTTTTGCCGCGCCGCATTACTGCGTTAATTGTTTTCGTCACCAGCTCGCTGTTGAACTTCGGATCCGGCTGCGAAACTCTTTTTTCTGCCCTGCGTCGTCTTGCCATTGCGATCTCCGTATCCTATTTCTCTTTCTTCGCCCCGTACTTGGACCGGCCCCTCTTGCGCCCTTCTACGCCAAGAGTATCCAGCGAGCCGCGTACAATGTGATACCTCACTCCCGGCAGATCCGCTACCCGGCCGCCTCTTACCAGCACCACACTGTGCTCCTGAAGATTATGGCCTACACCAGGAATGTATGCGGATACCTCGTACCCGGATGTCAAGCGCACCCGCGCCACCTTGCGCAAAGCCGAATTCGGTTTCTTCGGAGTCTGCGTCTTTACAGCCACACAAACCCCGCGCCTTTGCGGACTCTTTGCCAGCGCGGGCGATTTACTCTTCTTATTAGCGCCTTTGCGCCCTTTTCTCACTAATTGATTTGTTGTCGGCATACTCTATTTTCCTCGGTTCTGAAACAAAAAACGCCAGACGTTAACACACCTCTTGCATGAATATCAAGACCCACTTAACAAATCCTGCAATTTCTTTTCTGCTTCGCTTTCCTTTTCTTCTTCCTCAACAAACTCCTCTTCCGGCAAAGGCTCTCCAAGCGGCACAAGCTTTATGTTCTTGTGCATCTTGAAACCCGTACCTCCCGGAATCTGGTGCCCCATTATCACGTTCTCCTTGAAACCTCTCAGATAGTCTTCCCGCCCAAGCGTTGCCGCATCCGTTAAAACCCGAGTGGTATCCTGAAAGGAAGCCGCCGAAATGAAACTCTCGGTTTCAAGCGAAGCCTTGGTGATTCCAAGCAACGCAGGCGTCGCTTCAGCTGGCCGTTTGCCTTCCTCCATCGCGGCCTCGTTTACTTTCAGGAACTTGCGTTTGGCCACCTGGTCTCCCCATAAAAATTCCGTGTCGCCGGGATTCGTAATCCTGACCTTCGACAGCATCTGCTTTACGATTACCTCGATATGCTTATCGTTGATTTCGACTCCCTGCAGCCGGTAGACCTGCTGGACTTCATTCACAAGATGTTCCTGCAACTCCTGCGGCCCGCAGACTTCCAGGATCTCCTGGGGTACAACCGGCCCCTCGGTAAGCTGCTGGCCTTTCTCCACGTGATCTCCTTTGAACACCACGATATGCTTGCCCATAGGGATAAGGTGCTCTTCGGTGGCACCGGTCGCCTCGTCCCGGATAATCAGGCAACGCCGACCCCTCTGGTTCGCGCCGAAATCCACAGTGCCCTCTATCTTTGCAATTTCAGCCGCGTCCTTCGGGCGCCTCGCCTCAAACAACTCTGCCACCCTCGGCAAACCGCCGGTAATGTCCTTGGTCTTCAGTTCCTTGCGCGGCGTTTTTGCAAGTATGGTGCCGGAAGTGACCTCCTCTCCCTCTTTCACCATCACGTGCGCACCCGCTGGAATGCTGTAGTAGCCCAGCACTTCTTCATGTTCCGCAGATTTCACAACTATCTGAGGATGTATGTCCTCTTTCGTTTCCAGCACCACTGTTCCGCTCAAACCTGTCGCGTCGTCAACCTCTTTCTTAACCGATACGTTCTCTACGAAATCATGGAAACTGATAACGCCGTCCTGCTCGGCAAGGATAGGCAGACTGTACGGGTCCCATGCGGCAACCTTGACGCCCTTTTCAATCCACCCGCGGTCTTCAACCATAATAACTGCGCCCATCGGCACCGTATACCGTTCCAATTCATGTCCGGATTCGTTATGAATGGTTATGCTTCCATTCTTGTTGAGCACAACGCTTTCGTCGGCCTTGTTACGAACCACGCGCAAATCACGATACTGCACATAACCGGAGTTCCTGGCGCTGATTTCGGGCTGCTTGAACACCGAGCTAGCCGTACCGCCAATATGGAAGGTACGCATTGTGAGCTGTGTTCCGGGCTCTCCTATCGACTGAGCCGCGATTATCCCTACAGCAGTTCCAAGCTCAACCGGCTTGCCGTTGGCCAGATCTCTACCATAGCATTTGGCACAGACCCCATGCTCGGCTTCGCAGGTAAGAACACTTCTTATCCTTACAGTGTCTATCCCAGCTGCAACAATGCCCTCTGCGGCTTCTTCGTTGATTTCATCGCCGGCTCTCACCAGAATCCTGTCGCCTACCGGATCCTCGATATCCCTCAGCGCCGTTCTGCCGATCAGCCGGTTTTCAAGAGGAACAAGTTCCTCGTCGCCTTCGGTGATGGCCTTGACTTCAATGCCGTTAATCGTGTTGCAATCCTGTTCGGCGACCAAAACATCCTGGGCCACGTCGACGAGTTTTCGGGTCAGATAGCCCGCGTCGGCGGTCTTCAACGCAGTGTCTGCCAAACCCTTCCTGGCGCCGTGAGTGCTTATAAAATACTCCAGCACGCTTAAACCTTCCCGAAAGTTAGCGGTAATCGGTCTTTCAATAATCTCGCCCGACGGCTTCGCCATCAGCCCTCGCATACCAGCCAGCTGTCGGATCTGCTGCCGGCTGCCGCGAGCCTTCGAATCGACCATCATGAAGACCGGATTGGTCTCCCCGCTGCCTTCGTTCCGCTCAATAGACGCATACATCGCCGTGGAAATGTCTTCAGTTGCCTGGGTCCATATATCGACAATCTTGTTGTAGCGCTCACCGTAGGTAATAACGCCTTGCTTGTACTGCTTGTCAACATCTGAAACCTGCTTCCTCGCGCTGGACACAATATGTGGCTTCTCCTGCGGTATCCGCAAATCCTGCATTCCGATCGAGGCTCCGGCAAGAGTTGCCTGAGTAAATCCAAGTTCCTTGAGATCGTCAAGAACCCTGACGGTTCTTTCCTGGCCGGTCAGATGATGGCAATGCCAGATCATATCCCTGAGCATTCCTTTGTCAACCAGCTTGTTCACATACCCTAGCATGTTCGGCCAGATGTCATTGAAAAATACCCTGCCAACCGTAGTGGTCACCACCCGGTTGTCCGGGTCGCCGTAAAGCGTCTCGCGCTCAAAGTCGGGATTTCTGAACCTGATGCGCTGGTGCGTCGCTACGGCCACTTCCCGATGCGCCATCCTTACTTCGTTCACATCGTTAAACAAAGGCAGATGCTCGATTTCTCCCTCTTTCTTAGGCGCAAACATCTTCTTCTTGTATTCCTGCGAATACGAAGTCAGGTAATAAATACCCAGAGCAATGTCCTGGGTGGGAGTCATGATGGATCTTCCGCTCGAAGGCGAGAAGATGCTGTTGGTCGACATCATCAGCAGCTTCGATTCCAGCTGGGCCTCAACAGAAAGTGGAACATGCACCGCCATCTGGTCTCCGTCAAAATCAGCGTTATAGGCCGTACATACCAGGGGATGCACCTGGATAGCTTCGCCCTCCACCAACACTGGCTCGAAAGACTGAATGCTCAGCCTGTGCAACGTAGGCGCCCTGTTAAGCATAACGGTCTTGTCCCGCGTTACTTCTTCAAGGATATCCCAAACCTCGTCCGCCTGCCGTTCAATCATCTTCTTTGCGCTGCGTACAGTATGAACAACCCCCATCTCTTTAAGTCTGCGGATAATAAAGGGCTCGAAAAGAACGAGGGCCATTTTCTTAGGCAAACCGCATTGGTGAAGTTTGAGCTGAGGACCTATTACAATAACCGACCTGCCGGAATAATCGACCCGTTTACCCAACAGGTTCTGCCGGAATCTGCCCCCCTTGCCCTTCAGCATATCACTCAGGCTCTTGAGCGGCCGGTTGCCGGCCCCTGTCACAGCCCTGCCGTGCCTTCCGTTGTCAAACACAGCGTCGACCGCTTCCTGGAGCATTCTCTTCTCATTCCGTATTATCACATCCGGTGTCTTCAACTGCTGCAGATTCCGCAGCCTGTTATTTCTGTTGATTACCCGCCTGTAAAGATCATTGAGGTCAGATGTGGCAAACCGCCCGCCCTCAAGCGGAACAAGCGGCCGAAGATCCGGCGGAATAATAGGCAGAACACCAAGAATCATCCATTCAGGGCGAGTCCCGCTTTTCCGAAACCCGTCAACAGCCTTCATCCGCTTCGAAAGCTTCTTTCTCGTCTGCTTGCTCCTGGTCTTCGCCATGTCTTCTTCAAGCTTGACCATCATCTCGTCAAGATCACACCTTTCAAGCAGCTTACGAATATACTCTGCTCCCATTCCTGCATCAAAGTCATCGCCATAGTTCTCACGAGCTTCGCGGTACTCAACCTCTGTAAGCGGCTGGCCGTATTTAAGAGGTGTATCACCAGCATCGGCCACAACATAATCCTCATAATAGAGAATCCTTTCGAGATTAGTCGCAGTCATATCCAGCATCAATCCCATTCGACTGGGGGTACATTTGAAAAACCAGATGTGTGATACCGGAACCGCCAGTTCCACGTGTCCAAGTCTCTCTCTGCGAACCCGGGAAACCGTAACCTCCACACCGCAACGGTCACATATCACTCCCTTGTGCTTGATCCGCTTGTATTTGCCGCAGCTGCACTCCCAGTCCCTCGTGGGTCCGAATATGCGCTCGCAAAACAATCCACCTCTTTCCGGCTTATAGGTCCGATAGTTGATCGTCTCGGGATTCTTCACCTCGCCACTGCTCCACGACCTTATGGTCTCCGGAGAAGCAAGATGTATCGAAACCGAGTCAAATTCTTCAGGCTCGGACAAACCTATTACTTCTGTAGCATCTTCGTTCAAAGTCAGACTCCTTTTAACTTCACTCAAAGTCTGTTTTCAGTACTTTTGTCGCCTGTCATTCCCATGTTCAGGCACAATCCACGCAACTCGTTCACCAGTACACTAAATGATTCAGGAATCCCGGCATCGAGGGTGTTTTCACCCTTAACAATTGCCTCGTATATCCTCGTGCGGCCCGGCACATCATCACTCTTCACCGTAAGCAGCTCCTGCAATGCGTACGACGCCCCATATGCCTCCAGCGCCCACACTTCCATTTCTCCCAACCGTTGCCCGCCATACTGCGCCTTTCCGCCCAAAGGCTGCTGCGTAACCAGCGAATACGGTCCTACCGCCCGGGCATGTATCTTGTCGCTCACCAGATGGTGCAGCTTCATCATGTAGATTTCGCCTACCACCACCCGCTGGTCAAATCTTTCGCCAGTGCGCCCGTCGTACAAAACTGACTTGCCGTCTACCGATATGTCCGCATCATGGAGAAATTTGTCGATCGACTCTTCCGATATCCCGTCAAAGACCGGAGTCGCCGCGTACATTCCCAGCGCCTTGCAGGCAGCCCCCAGGTGCGTTTCAAAAACCTGACCGAGATTCATTCTCGAAGGCACGCCGAGCGGATTGAGAACAATATCCACAGGTTTCCCGTCGGGAAGGAATGGCATGTCGCAGTCAGGCATGATGGTTGCAACAACTCCCTTGTTGCCGTGCCGCCCGGCAAGCTTATCGCCAACCGCCAGCTTCTTTTTGGCGGCGACATAAACCCTGACCTGCTTGATGATTCCAGCGTCGACTTCGTCGCCGCTTTCCAGTCGATCCATGCCCCTCTCCCGTTCCAGTTCAAGCTCGTCAAACTTGGGCCGGAAATCGCTTATGATCTCGTCAATCTTGATCTGGATCGGACTGCTTTCAATTTCAATGTGCTCATGGACAGCCGAGAGTTTCCGCAGCAACGTTTTTGTGATCTTCCGATTGGCCGGGATAATTGTTTCGCCGGTCTCCGCGTTAACAACATCAAGGGGTATCTTCTCTCCCAGCAGGATATTACTGAGCGATTCGGTAAGTTCTTCGGTCACCTCCTGTGACTTGCGCTTGAACTCATCATTTATAGCCTTGGTCTGCTTCCGCTTTTCCGCAGGGGTAGTCTCGGACCTCTTCACCTCGCCGCGATGAGCCTTAACACGCACATCCATAACCGTCCCGTACGTGCCGCTTGGCACGGTCAGCGAAGTGTCGCGGACATCAGCGGCTTTCTCCCCGAAAATCGCCCGCAACAACCTCTCTTCCGGAGCCAATTCAGTTTCACTCTTGGGCGTGATCTTGCCCACAAGAACGTCTCCCGGCTGGACTTCCGCGCCTTCGCGAATCACACCGTCCGGACCCAGGTCCCTAAGCGCTTCTTCGCCCACATTCGGTATATCACGCGTTATTTCCTCCGGACCCAGCTTGGTGTCCCGGGCGCCCACTTCGAATTCCTGTATGTGGATTGAAGTAAAGACATCCTCGCGTACCATCCGCTCGCTCAAAAGAATCGCATCCTCGAAATTGTAGCCACTCCAAGGCATAAACGCCACGAGCAGGTTCTTCCCGAGCGCAAGTTCACCCTCCGCCGTGGCAGGACCGTCGGCAATAATGTCGCCCTTGTCGATTTTCTGACCTTCGGATACGATAGGGCTCTGATTAAAGCAGGTTCCGGCATTAGACCGCCTGAACTTCTGAAGCCGATACTCTTGGGACTTCTCTTTTTCAGATTTTTTCTTCGGGATGCTGCCGTCCGACGAAACTATGATCCTGTCGGCCGAAACGTATGCTACTTTGCCCGAATCCCTGGCAACAATTGCTACCCTGGAATCTCTTGCTACCCTTTCTTCAAGACCAGTCGAGGCATACGGTGCCTCGGTCTTTATCAGAGGAACAGCCTGTCGCATCATATTGGCGCCCATCAACGCCCTGTTGGCATCGTCGTGCTCAAGAAATGGAATCAGGCCCGCACATATGCTGACAACCTGTTTCGGGGATACGTCCATGTAGTCAACCTGGTCGCGCGGCACTTCCAGAAATTCGCCCTGATGCCGCACCGAAACTGTCGGATTTGCAAACCCACCCTTATCGTCCAGAGGGGCGTTAGCCTGAGCAATAATATACTTCTCTTCTTCGTCAGCGGAAAGGTATTCAACGTCCTTGCCGACCCGTCCATTACTGACCTTCCGATATGCGCTCTCAATAAAACCAAAATCATTGACCCTGGCGTATATACCCAGAGACGAAATCAAGCCGATATTAGGCCCCTCGGGCGTCTCAATCGGACAGATTCTGCCGTAGTGACTGCTGTGCACATCACGCACTTCAAAACCTGCTCTTTCTCTGCTGAGTCCGCCGGGACCAAGAGCGCTGAGTCTGCGCCTGTGAGCCAGCTCCGACAACGGGTTCGTCTGGTCCATAAACTGGCTCAACTGGCTCCTGCCAAAGAAATCCTGAACAACAGCGGACAACGACCTTGAATTAACGAGCCGTTGCGGGGCAAGGACGCCGGAAGTCGGATCAAAAAGAGTCATCCGCTCACGTATCAACCGCTCTGTTCGCGACAAACCAACTCTGCACTGGTTCTCCAGCAGCTCACCGACTGTTCGCACTCTCCTGCTGCCCAGATGATCAATATCATCAACGTTGACATTGCCTTTGCGGATCTCTATAAGTCGGCGGATTGCCTCCACGATGTCGAGCTTGTCCAACGTGCGAAGGCTGTCGTTTACCTTTCCTTTCAAATCCAGTTTCTGATTGATCTTGTGCCTGCCTACAAGCCCGAGGTCATACCTCTTCTGATCAAAGAAAAGCCGCCTCAGAAACTGTCTGGCATTTGATGCTGTTGCCGGATCGCCAGGCCGAAGCCTGTGATAGATGTCCTTGAGAGCGTCTTCTGTAGTGTGGACCTGGTCCGCACGCACACCCGTAAGAAATATACCTTCGTCCCAACTCGCGTCCACGACATCGGCTTTTTTGAAGCCGGCATGTCGCATCTGCTTAAGTACAACTTCACTGACCGGATCATACCTCCGGGCAAGAACGGTCTTGGACTCCACATCTATAACATCTTCCCGGAAATACCTATGAAGGAGCCTGTCGTCCAAAAGGCTCTTCGACAGATCGATGCTTTCAAATTCGTAATAAAGGCCCAGAATCTCGTCGTCTGACCCGTACCCTAGAGCCCGCAAAAACGTAGAAGCCAAAAATCTGCGTCGCCTGCGCCGCCTGTCCATCAGTACCCATATAACATCAGAGGAGTCAAACTGGATTTCAATCCACGAGCCTCGGTCAGGTATTACCCGCACCGAGTACAGAATTGCCCCGTTCGGATGTGTGGACTGTTCCGAGCAGATCCCGGGAGACCGGTGCAACTGGCTTACCACCACTCGTTCGGCGCCGTTTACTACGAACGAACCGTGTTCGGTCATGAGCGGCATCTCACCCATGTAGACGTTCTCTTCCCTGACCTCCTCGCCATCCTTAAGCCGGAAAGTTACATGCAGAGCCGCGGCGTACGTCTGACCCTCGTACAGCGCCTCCAGAGGCGATTCCTTTGGCGGAGTGAGTTCATACTTCACAAAATCAAGCACATATCGCCCGTCATAACTCTCAATGGGAAACAGTTCCTTGAATATTCCTTGAAGGCCCTGACTCTTTCTCTTCATGGAGTCGCATCCGACCTGCAGAAAGTCATGGTATGACTTTGTCTGCACTTCCGTCAGATCCGGCGGCTCCATTACCGCCTTCAGTTTTCCGAAGTTCGTTCGACTTGCCATTCGTTACCTCACTCAATAATCCTGGAATTTATCGCGGATTAATCTACTTCACTTCTACTTCGGCGCCCGCTTCTTCAAGTTTCTTCTTAATCTCTTCGGCTTCTTCTTTAGGTACGCCTTCCTTTATTGCCTTTGGCGCGCCTTCAACCAATTCCTTGGAGTCCTTGAGTCCGAGTCCAGTGATTCCACGCACTTCCTTGATAACACCGATTCTCTGGGCTCCTGCCGACTTCAAAATCACATCGAATTCGGTCTTCTCTTCGGCAGCTCCGCCTTCGGCTCCGCTCGCGGCCCCGCCCGCCGGGGCCATGGCCACCGGAGCAGAAGCGCTCACGCCAAGCCTGTCTTCCAGGGCCTTGACAAGCTGGGACAGCTCAAGCACACTGATTCCCTCGATCCATTCCACAAATTCAGCCATCTTACCCTCAACCGCAGGTGCGCCTTTGCCGGCGCCTTCCGCGGTCTCGGCCTGCTCCTGTACTTTTTCTTCTTCCGCCATTACCTATTCTCCTGTTTGCGTTTCCTGTTATCGCGCCATTGCACTATTCGCCGCCCTTCTTCTCCTGAACGGCTTTCAGCACATACAACAATGTCAACAGCTTCTGCTGCAGCACTCCGACCAGTTGAGTCATGGGAGCGGCAATCGTCCCGACCGCCTGGCCCAAGAGCACCTCCCGGACCGGCAAACTGGCGATCTGCGCAATATCGTCGGCGTTCAAAACCGTCTGGTCCATGCTCCCGCCCTTGAACTCGGGCAGATCGTTCTCTTTCCTGTAATCCCGCAAAAGCCGGGCGACTTCCGCCATGTCCCCTTCACCCATTACCATAGACGTCGGACCGGAGCAATACTCCGAGAGGCCTTCCAGTCCAGTGTCCCGCAGAGCAACCTTGATAAACGTGTTCCTGAAAAACTCCAGGCGATTCCGGGACCTGTCTAGACGCGAGCGCAAATCCTCAAGCTGCGAAACGCTCAAACCACGGCAATTCACTAGAATCGTGAAACCGCTTTCGTCAATTCGTTCCCTGATTTCCTGCACAACTGACTCTTTTTCCGGCCTCATACCCGCGCCTGCTCCTTAATGTTAACCCTGACCCCAACGCCCATGGTCGAACTGATCGTCACATTCTTGATGTAAGTGCCTTTCGCGCCTTCCGGACGCTCTGCCTCTATAGCCGATATAAGACTTCGGGCATTCTCCGCAAGGCTCCCCCCTTCAAAAGAAATCTTTCCGAACGGCACATTTATGTTGCCGTGCCGGTCCATCCTGAACTCGACCCTTCCGGCTTTGCTCTGCTTGACCGCACCGGCAATATCGTCGGTAACTGTGCCGGATTTCGGACTCGGCATCAGCCCCCTGGGTCCAAGCACGCGTCCCAGCTTCTTAACGTCCTTCATAGCTTCAGTTGTGGCAACAGCCACGTCAAACTCGTTCCAGCCGCCCGAAACTTTTTCAATCAGTTCGGCCATTCCAACTTCATCGGCACCCGCATCCTTTGCAGCCTCCGCCGCTTCACCGGCCGCAAAAGCAATAACCCGCACATCTTTGCCTGTCCCGTGCGGAAGAGTAACTGTGCCTCTGACAACATTCTCCGACTTCTTCGCGTCGATCCCCAACCGAACTCCAAGTTCCATCGTCTCATCAAAAGCCGCGTACTTGTTATCCTTCAGAAAAGCGACTGCATCCTCTACAGCGAGAGTACCTTCAGGGGTATTCTTCAACATATCCTCGTATTTCTTGCCGTGCTTAGCCATCGCTGAATTCCTTTCGGACCTCCCTGCTCAATCCGTTACTTCTATGCCCATGCTCCTTGCCGTTCCCGCAATGATCCTGACAGCGGCTTCCTCGTCGCTAGCATTGAGATCGTTTTCTTTCGTTTTCGCGATATCAACCAGTTGAGATTTCGCAACCTTGCCCACCTTCTCAAGATTCGGAACCCCTGACCCCTTCGCCAGTCCCGCAGCTCTTTTCAAAAGAAAAGCCGCAGGAGGAGATTTGGTTTCAAACGTGAAAGACCTGTCCTGATAAACTGTAATGATAACAGGAAGCACCATGCCCGACTGATCCTGCGTGGAAGCATTAAATGCCTTGCAGAATTCCATTATATTTATGCCCGCCTGGCCCAGCGCTGGACCAACCGGCGGAGCAGGATTGGCCTGTCCGGCCGGAATCTGTAACTTAATTGTGCTTATTATCTTCT
>CAYTRK010000027.1:0-14992 GCA_964440205.1 uncultured Victivallaceae bacterium | reverse complement strand
TAAACGCAATTCTTAACCGCCACCCTTAACCCTATACCCTTACCCGACTCACTTACCCGCTCCCCATCCAGTAAATCCCGCCTGCCACGTCCCACGTTCTCCCTCGAATTGCTCCCCTGCCCCAATCCCCCGCTTGACCTCTGCTATCGGTATTGATAATCTTAACAAGATAAAGATCATGCCGGAAACAGTCCACATAGTTGTTGAATCAGGCCCGAATAAGGGAAAGTCCGTGACCGTCCCGCCGGAAGGCGCGCGACTGGGGCGATCGTCAAAAAACGACATTGTCATCGTCGATCCCCTGCTCTCACGCCACCACTGCAGGTTCTTCTGGAAGACCGACGCGGGCTTATGGGTGAGCGACCTGGGAAGCGCGAACCAGACCATGGTTAACGGCCAGCCAATACAGGAAACAGCGCTTCAGCCGAATGACAGAATAGAACTGGGCGACACCGTCCTGAAAGTGATAAACAACGGCATCGCCTCAGCTTCCGAAACGCCCACGCCCGCTCCTGTCGTAGATCTTGGGTTTTCCTCCGAAGCCGGGACTGCGCAACCACGAAAGAGTATAGGCAAATGGCCGCTTATTACACTCGCGGTACTTGTGCTAGGTCTTGCCGCAGCGGCATGGCTCCCGTCTCTGATCAAGTTCGACACTGGCGTCCCGGTAACCCCGCCCGTAGAACCCAAGAAAGATCTGACACTGGAAGTCAATTACGAAAAAGTCAAAGCAAACACCAATAATATTTTCCGCTACAATGCCAGAATAACTCGCGATAGGATGCTTTATATTGAAATAGACGATCTGAAAACCGGCCGGCGCGTCCGGAAAGATGCCCGTCTCGAAGAGGATTATGTGAAAGACCTCGCACAAAGCATAGCCGACACCGGCTTTTTCGGTTTAAAAGACGAGTACGAGGGTCTTCAGCCGGACACCTACGAGTCATGGGATCTGTCCGTAACAGTGGGTCGAGATACCGGGCGAACCGTTGTGCGCGACAGACTCGAGCCTCCGGTATTCCAGGAGGTACGACAGATTATTGAAGAATGCGCAAGAAACGAACTCGGTATCTGGGCAATGCAGTTTACCCAGGACGAACTCAAAAGCATGGCCAGGGAAGCATACCTCCAGGGCAAAAAACTTTACGACGAACAGGAGGTTGCAATTGATAACCTCTCGAAAGCCATAGATAATCTGCAGGAAGCGGAACTCTATCTCGAAACCGTGGAACCGAAACCTGACTTCTACGACGATCTGGTAGTTCTGCTGAAGGATAGCGAGGCCGAGCTTCAGAAAAAATATGAAAATCAGAATTTCAGAGCACAGAAGGCAATGCGATTGAAAAACTGGGAAGAAGCTGCCACTGAATTGAGGATTCTGCTCGAACTCATACCTGACAGAAGTGATCCTCGCAACAGGAAAGCGCGTAAACAGCTTATTGAAGCGGAAAGACGTATTAGTCGGAATGATTAAACTTGAAAAACCAGGAGGCGTCATTCTGGAGAAAATCTATGAATTTGAGGCAGACAACTAAAGCGACTGTATTCTGCATCGCAGGACTCGCAGCAGCCGCGGCAGTCGCCAGGGGCGCGAACGAGACCGCGATTCAAACCGCAGAAATACACATTGATACCTCGCCCTCAGAAGCAATAGTATCCTGCGACGGAGTCGTCCAGGAAACAACCCCACTTACAATATCTGATCTGCATCCCGGAAAACATCTCATAGTGGCAAAAAAGAAGAATTACCACGATGCCCGGCGTACCGTGAATTTGAAGCCAGGTCAAAAAATGTCAATAAACATGGACCTGGACCCTGTAAAAGCGCTCCTACTCGTTCATTCACAACCGTCCGGAGCCGAAGTCAAAATAGAAGACGCCTACGCGGGGCAAACACCTCTGCTTCTTACCGATCTGATCGTAGGACGTTACAAAATGACTGTCGCCAGCCAGGGATATACGTCTAAGACTGTGACACTGAATCTTGACGACAGGACACCGCGCAAGCACAAGATCACCCTGATATCCGACTCCGCAGATCTCGTCATAAATTCCGAGCCTTCCGGAGCAAAAGTTCTCCTGAACAATCTCGACAAGGGCAGCACTCCGTGCACACTGGAACGCGTGCCCAAAGGCCAAAACACCCTGACCCTTCTGAAAGACGGTTATAAGACATACGAGGACACCGTAACCGTGCAACCCGGCGACCAAAACACAATCAACGTCCGGCTCAATCCGATTCCGGCTGAATTGAAAATCGTGTCCCTTCCCAGAAAGGCGCGCATCTACTTTGAAAACGAAAGGGTCGGACTCGCGCCGGTCACGCTGCCCGACCTCAAGCCCGGCAAGTACAGGGTCAGAGCCGAAATCGAAGGATACGCTCCCCTCGCCCGCACCATAACCCTTGAGCATGGAGAGAAAACAACAGAGGAATTCCGTCTTGAAAAAAACAGCGGCACAGTTCGAGTCACTACTGTTCCCTCCAATGTAAAAGTCAGCATAGACGGCGCGCCTGAAGGAAGGACCAGACTCAATCTTGAGGATGAGAATAACAAGTCACAGCCTCTGATTCTGGACGCGATACCCGCCGGCAAACGCGAGATTACGCTTAAGAAGAGAGGATACCACGACGAGTCTTTCCAGATTACGGTTGAGAAAGGAAAAACAACAACCGTCGACAAAAAACTGAAGAAACATTTTGTGCGCAACTACCTGGTCCAGACCGACACAGACACCTATCGCGGGATGCTCGTTGAACTGAAAAGAGACGGAAGTGTTCGACTTGAAATCAAGCCAGGAACAATAATGACGTTTCCCGCGGAAAAAATCCGC
Source organism: uncultured Victivallaceae bacterium (assembly GCA_964440205.1). GTDB lineage: Bacteria > Verrucomicrobiota > Kiritimatiellia > UBA8416 > CAYSRM01 > CAYSRM01. The sequence continues at coordinate 12,160 of CAYTRK010000027.1, read as the reverse complement.
GTCAGACGCCCGCTTCTTACGAAAGATTAAGCTTGTCTCCAGGAATCGCTGCCCCGTCGGGCAGCCAGCCGGACTCAACCTCGACCACGGAGCAAGCTCCTTCCCCCCCATAGACAAGCTTGAACGGTCTGATGTTCCTGAAACTGCGTGTAACACGCATTTCTGTATCTAGAAAAATAAGATCGATTGGGAATCTCATGAAAAACGTATGTATAACCGAAGCGGGATCCAGGTGCATTCCCTGCCCTGCCGGAAGATATTTACGACCCAGCAAACCCTTCATTCTCTCCAAAGGCCCTTCGGCAACAAAAAGACAGCTGATCAGCGTCTGGCCATTGCACAAAAGCTCACCCTGTTTCATTTCAGGAGAAAACCTATTATCACACCTATTGTGACAAAACAAAGATATATCAGCGCGCTCATCCCGCTTATGGACAGATCAATCCCCGGAATCAACAATACCTTTGCAGACTCGCCGGCATTGGCGACAAAAATCAGCGCGCAAGCAGCAATAAGCAGTAAGGCCCATAGCATCCTTTTGCTCATTGGTTCTCCTCCATTTTTCTTTCGATAGTTTCCAGGATATCATCGAGATCTGCCAGTCTTCCCTTGCCCTGATATCCACAGGCCAGGTCTCCAGTATACGTATCAATAACTTCAACGCCCCTGGTCCTGAGAACCTCAACATTCGCCAGGGTAGCCGGATTGTCCCACATTTTGCTATTCATGGCCGGAGCAATAACCGCAGGCGCAGTACTGGCCAGAAAGCTGCAAGTCAGCAGATCATCGGCAATACCGTTGGCAATCCTTGCAAGCACATTTGCCGTGCATGGAGCAATCACGAAAACATCGGCCATATCGGCAAGCCCGATGTGTTCCGGCTCCCAACGAACAGTCTCATCAAACATCGTTCGCGCCACCGGATTCCTGGAAAGTGTGCGAAAAGTCAACTCTCCTACAAACCTGCAGGCAGATTCTGTCATGACTACCTGCACGTTCCACTGCTTTTCTTTCATTCTCCGGACCAGTTCCGCAGCCTTGTAAGCCGCAATTGAACCAGTCACACCAAGAACCACTGTTTTCTCACTCTTTATCATGATTCGCAAATAACCTGTTCAGATTCTCGCCAGTTTTCACGAAGTATGGCGACAAGCCGTGAATAAGCCCTGTCAAGGCGGTCATTCACCACCACATACGAAAACTCATCCGCACTCTCAAGTTCCTTTAAAGCGTTTTGCAGACGGAGCGCTACAGCCTCAGCGCTGTCTTCGCCGCGTTTGGCCAACCGTTCCCGGAGAACGTCCGTGCTTTCCACCGTAATAAAAATGTCCACCAACGCCTGTCGTAACAACAGCTCTGATTTCACGTTATCCCTGATTTGCCCTGCCCCCTGAATGTCTATATCCAGCAACACGCTTCTGCCGCTCTGCAGAGATTCCAGAACCTTGTTTTTCAGAGTCCCGTACCTGTAACCATGCACTGTCGCATATTCCAGAAACCGTCCCTCCGCTATCAGCCTCTCAAATTCCGCTTCCGAAACAAAGAAGTAATCCCTGCCATGCTGTTCATTACCCCTTTTGGGCCGTGTGGTGCACGAAATAGAATACTCAACATCGCCGAATTCAGCAAGAAGCTTCCTGCACAACGTAGTCTTTCCGCCACCGGACGGCGCGGAAATCACAATCAGTAACGGTTTTTTTTTAGGCTCCGATTCCACTTTCCACCTTCTCCATGCGGGCAGGATTCATCCGGCCCCGACCATAAACAACTTTCCATGTTCCACTTCGCACACCAACACCGCTACTCAACATTCTGAACCTGTTCCTTAACAGAATCAAGTTCCGCCTTGCAGTCAATAACCAACTTGCATATTTTTGTGTCGCTAGCCTTAGATCCAATGGTGTTCATTTCCCGAAGCAATTCCTGACATACGAAATCCATCTTTTTGCCGACGGGAGGTTTTGATCTCAGTAACGATCTAAACTGCTTTAAATGACTTTTGAGCCTCACTATTTCCTCATCAACGCTGAATCGTTCCGCATAAGCCGCAAGCTGGCGAATAACGTCGGAATCATCGTTTGATGAACGCAGACCCAGATCGTTCATTTTCCTGTTCAAAGATTCCTTCTGCTGCCGTCGGTTGGCGGGGGCGCGCTGCTCAATCGCGGCAACAATTTCTTCAAGTTTCTCCGTGCGCCGGGATATATCCTTTTCAAGCTCCCGGCCTTCAGTTCTTCTAGTTGCCGCCAGTTCCTTTACAGCCAAACTAAGTGCGCGTTCCAGTACGGGCCATATAGCTCCCGGATCATCTGAATACCTGCGGATCGAAATCACGTCAGGCAGTTGCAACAGAAAGTTCATATCAGCATCCTTCCTTTCTATCCGCAACTCTTCTGCCGTCTTTCTTATTTCCCGAAGGTACTTCCGTGCCACCCCGGTGTTAATCTTCACATCCATGGTATCAACGCCGTCCCTGCCGCTTATCCTTACTGTTCCCGTGATCCGCCCGCGCGAAAAATGTTTATGTATCACTTCATAGCAGCGAGCCTCCAACGGAGCCAGAGACCGCGGCAGAGAGAGATTGACATCCAGTTGCTTCCGGTTAACAGACCCCAGTTCAACCGCCACCAGCATGCCTTTGGATGTGGACTCGCCAACCCCGTAGCCCGTCATACTTCGAAGCCCCATTACGACCTCCCGTCTTTTTCTGCCTGCCTAACCTGCTGTGAAAACCATACTCAATTAATGTTTCGCGCCAACGGATTGTTTCAGATATGTCTCGATGAATTCATCCAGGTCACCGTCAAGAACTGCGTCGACATTTCCCTTCTCGAGATTCGTCCTGTGGTCCTTGGCCATACGGTACGGATGCAGCACATAAGAACGTATCTGGCTCCCCCAGCCAATTTCGCCTTTCTGGCCGTAGAAACGTTCCATTTCCTTCCGCTTCCGGTCCATATTCAGTTCATGAACTTTCGCCTTCAACATGTTGAATGCCTTGGTCCGGTTCATGTGCTGCGAACGTTCTGCCTGACAAGCCACAACAATGCCGGAAGGAATATGCGTAATCCGAACGGCTGAATCTGTAGTATTAACATGTTGTCCGCCTGCGCCGCTGGCCCGGAAGGTGTCCACCCGTATGTCTTCGTCTTTTATTTCAACATCAACATCTTCGCTCAGCTCTGCCACCACATCAAGGGCGGCAAATGAGGTGTGCCTCCGCTTGTTCGCATCAAACGGGCTGATCCTGACTAGACGATGAACACCCCGCTCCGCCTTCAGATTGCCGTAAGCGTACGGACCTTTCACCAGAAAGCTGGCCCTCTTTATTCCGGCTTCGTCACCGGACTGATGTTCGAGCATCTCACGCTCGAATCCTTTCTTTTCGGAATATTTGTCGTACATTCGCAGGAGCATCTCGGCCCAGTCGCAGGACTCCGTTCCGCCTGCTCCCGCATGTAACGTAAGATAAGCATTATTGCTGTCATACTTGCCGTTGAGAAGCGATTGAAATTCCAGACGTTCGCATGTGTTCTCGGCCTGAGACAGACGTTCCATAGCCTCGGAAACAGCCTGTCTTCTCGCTTCGTCTTCCGATTCGCTTTCTGCAATTTCAAGCAGAACTTCAGCTTCCTCGATCAATTCCTCGAGACGGTCAAACGGCTCTAGAACAGCCCTGAGCCTGTTCGATTCGTCTATTACAGAGCGGGCAGCGCTCTGGTCCTCCCAGAAGTCCGGCCTCGTGGCCTTGCTCTCCAGCCTGCCAAGTGAATTCTTTTTCTCCGCGATGTCAAAGATAACCTCGCATTTCTTCTAATGTGGTCCTTACCGTCTCAAGCCGTTCTCTCGCTTCTTCAATCATCAGCTACTCCATTCTTTTATCTGCTTATCCAAATTGCTTCATGCACGATACGACCGTGCTTTAACCGATTCAAGTATCTTCTTTTCCGGACCGGCGCCAACGCGTCTTCTTGCGCGACCTTAACACTGCTGCCCCTAAATATATGACCGACAATGCGGCAGAAGGCAAAGCAAACGGAAAATCGCCGAACCGAGTATAAAATGTCTGTGTTTTTAGTCGCTTCTTGAACTTAATCCGATAGGAATCCGCTCCTTCAAACGGACTCGTTTCGGCGTCGTTCAACTCGAAAGCGTTGATCCTGCCGGTCGGATCAATATAACATGTCACACCTGTATTTGCGCACCGGACCGCTGGAACCCTGTTCTCGATACAGCGGAAAACACAGTGGCTCAAATGCTGTTTCAGTCCTGCTGATCCGTCAAACCATGCGTCGTTTGTCTGGTTAATCAGTATTTCCGCGCCATTGCGCACGGCCTTTCGCGACAAATACGCAAAAACGTCCTCAAAACAGATCAGAACCGAGAGCATGGCTCTAAACTCTTTTCTCTGTTCACCGTCAAACTTAGCCCCAACCGCTTTCTTGTGCTGACCGACGTGCGGTTCTGAATCGCTTTGCGCCTCCATCGAGGTTTCACTTGTACCAACGGCTACTTCGAATACAGTCCCCCTTTTCCCTGGCGCGCAACTCCAGCCAAGCGGAGCAAACTTTGCTATAACCGGAAAAATGTTTTCGAACGGCAGGTACTCTCCAAAAGGAACAAGGTGCTGCTTCCTGTATGCACTCTTGATTTTTCCCGACCTGTCGAATAAAAACGAACTGTTGTAATACCTCACCTCGTCGCCGTCGGGAACTGCTTCCATCGCTCCAACAAGCAGCGGCCCGGATTCACGGGCAAGATTTTCCACGAAATCCATAGCATACTCATCCGCAAGACTGGAATCCCCCCCAAGGTAGCCGGGCACAGCGGTCTCAGGCCATATCACCAGGTCAGGATTGGCAATAGATGATACACGCGTGTAGCGCTCCAGTGTTTCGTAAATATTCAGAGCATACTGTCGACGGCCATCCCATTTCTTCTGCTGAGATATAGCAGGCTGGACACAGGTGAAGTACGCCTCTGGTTTCAGCGCAATGTTTCGGTCGCTCCTTCTCGCAAGACGGATTCCACCGACCCAGAAAAGAAGCCATACTAACAACCCGACCATCAATTCCAGATGCATCCCCCTCGAATAGCCGGGGCTTCTGGAGCGAACAACAATCCTCACTGTTGTCAGCGCTATGGCCGCATTGACAAAAACTATCACTCCGGAAATCAGATACACTCCGCCCACTTCAGCAAACTGAATAAACGCGATGTTCCGGTACTGGCTCACTCCAAGCTGGTTCCAGGGAAATCCTGAAAATAAAATCGAACGGAGGAACTCCATGCCCACCCAGAACACGGCTACCGCAGCCATCGCCCCAAGCCCCCGGGCGCTCGACCGCAACCACCCGATCCGTTTCGAGCGCTCGTCCCCGCCGAAACTCAGCGGCCAGCTCCTTATTACAAGCGAACTAAGAAAGGTGAATACAGAGAAATAAATTGCGCAATAGAACGAAAGCGCAATCCAGGCCAGTATAACCATGGGCAGGAAACCCCACGTATTATAAAGGAAGAGAAGCCACGACAGACTTATAAGCCAGAAACACAAGCCTGTCAGCAGCCCCCAGTAAACACAATGCCGGGGTTTCGTCCAGCGACACAACAGTAAAAGAGGAATAAGGCCAACCCAGGCGGATTCAGGGCTTTCAAATGGAGGATATGCCGTTGCCAGCAGAACCCCCGACCCCGCCGACGCCAGAATGCGGCCAACAGCCGGCCAGAGTTTTGTTCCAGTTTTCAAGACCCGTTCCTTACTAAGACTTCGCCGTTCACGCGCCACAGCATTTCTTGTACTTCTTGCCGCTCCCGCATGGACACGGATCGTTCCGACCAACCTTCGGCTGTGCCCGCTTGACAGTTGTTGTTCCCTGTCCGCCCTTTGATGGCAACTGGTCAACGCCGCCTCCTGATCTGGAATGAGCGCGCCGCGGGCCAGTCTCCCGTCCGGCAACGAGGTTGTCCGCAGCCTCCTGCGAAGCCGCGCCCAGAGAGGAGACTTCATCGTGAACCAGCGTCTGCGGCAACGATTCCATAAACGACCTGAAAGTCTCAATGGATGTGGCTGACTTGAAAATCGCGGAACAGACGTCGTTCTTTATACTGTACATCAGGTCCTCAAACATCTGGTAAGCTTCCTTCTTAAACTCAACCAGAGGATCCCGCTGCCCGTAAGCTCTCAACCCCACGCCCTGTCGCAACGCGTCCATACCTCTCAGGTAATCCTGCCAATGGGAGTCGATCGCGTGCAGGAGAATCTGCCGCTCCATCATTTCCACGCTGTCAGGATCTTCAAGAGAAATCTTAAGGTCATAGGCCCTCTTCACCTTCTCATAAGCAACGGAGGCAATCTTCTCGGCATCTTCCACGCCTTTAAAGTCCTCTTCCTCGACCGCAATGGGAAAGGTCATGCGAAGCCACTCCAAAAAACTCCGGTTTTCTTCCTCGCTTTCAACAGCGTTCTCGGCTTCGGCCTCAATCATATCCTGGAGCACTTCGTATATGTGCTCTCTGACATTGTCCGACCTCACAATATCGCCACGGAACCCATAGATAATTTCTCTCTGGGTATTCATGACATCATCGTATTCAAGAGTTCTTTTCCGAATAGCGAAATTCTGTTGTTCCACCTTCTTCTGCGCCGACTCGATAGAGCGGTTAAGCCACCGGTGTTCCAGTTCCTGTCCCTCTTCCAGACCGAGCCTGCTCATTATGCCGCTGATCCTGTCCGAACCGAAAAGACGCATAAGATCATCTTCCAGCGAAACATAGAAGCGTGACGATCCGGGATCTCCCTGTCTCGCGCATCTTCCCCGAAGCTGCCGGTCTATGCGTCTTGATTCATGCCGGGCAGTTCCCATTACATGCAGACCACAGGGATTGTTTTCCAGATGTTCCCGGAGTGTTTCACCATTCATTTTGCCTTCAAGCGGCAGGTCCGATTCCACGAGACTCCGATCAATTTTGACTACGCCAGGCTCTAGTTTAATGTCGGTTCCACGACCGGCCATATTCGTCGCAATGGTTACAGCGCCCTTATGACCAGCCCGAGACACAATTTCCGCTTCACGCTCATGGTTCTTCGCGTTCAAAACATTGTGAGGTATGTTAGCTCTTTTGAGCATCCTGCTGATAAGCTCGGAAATATCGACAGAGACCGTTCCAACCAGCACAGGCTGCCCTATTTCGTAGCACTGGGCAATTTCGTTTACTATCGCCCTGTATTTCTCCCGCTGGGTCTTGTAAATAACATCATTCCAATCCACCCGCCTTACCGGCCTGTTAGTGGGAACCACCACAACATCAAGCCCATAGATCTCATGGAACTCCGAGGCTTCAGTCTCGGCAGTACCTGTCATCCCCGCAAGTTTATCGTACATCCTGAAATAGTTCTGTATGGTTATCGTGGCCAGCGTTTGAGTCTCCCGCTCAATTTTAACCCCTTCTTTGGCTTCCACCGCCTGATGCAATCCATCGCTCCAGCGACGGCCCGGAAGAATCCGCCCCGTAAATTCGTCTACTATCAAGACCCGGTTCCCCTGAACCACATATTCCACGTCTTTCTCATAAATACAGTACGCCCGAATAAGCTGATCAACATTGTGGATACGCTCGGACTTCTTTGTAAAAGCCTCCTGCACCTTCTGGCGTTTGCGATTTTTGGCGTTTTCATCAAGCGAATCGTCGCTATCAATATCCGCCATATCGGTAGCAAGGTCCGGCAGAACATAGGCCTCCGGATCCCCGGGACTCATTGCTTCGCAACCCTTTTCCGTCAGATTCGCATCGTGACCTTTTTCGTCTATCGTAAAATACAACTCTTCTCTAAGCGCCCTTGCCTGTTCCTTCCGCATGTCGGTAAGCATCATATTCTCAACGTTTTCGTGCAGCTTTCGAACCGTAGGATCTTCAAGAAGGTGCATGAGCTGCTTGTTCCTGGGCATACCTTGATAGGCCTGGTACAGCTTGAGCTGCGCCTCTTCCTCGTCGCCCTTAGCAATAAGTTCTTTTACTTCCTGAACCAGACTGTTGCAAAGCTTACGCTGTTTCTTGACAAGATTTTCCACCTTCGGTTTCAATTCAAAATACTGATGGGACGAAACCGGAGCCGGGCCGGAAATAATCAGCGGGGTCCTTGCTTCATCAATCAGGATACTGTCAACCTCATCTATAATCGCGTAATGATAGTCTCTCTGAACCTGCGAAGAGGGCTCATAAGCCATGCCGTTATCACGCAGATAATCAAATCCAAATTCGCTGTTGGTTCCGTAGGTAATGTCCCGTGAATACTGCTCGCGCCTTTCATCCGGGGTCATCTGGTTCTGGATACATCCAACTGTCAGGCCAAGGTAATTATAGAGAGCGCCCATCCATTGCGCATCTCTTCTTGCAAGGTAGTCATTCACCGTAACCACCTGCACATTCTTCCCACAGAGAGCGTTTAGATAAACAGGCATCGTTGCAACGAGAGTCTTGCCTTCTCCAGTAGCCATTTCAGCTATTTTGCCCTGATGCAAAACAACCCCGCCCATCAACTGGACATCAAACGGGATCATGTCCCATGTCATTTCATGCCCACCCACGTTAAGATTCGCGCTGCACATTCTTCTGCACGCGTTCTTTACAACTGCAAAAGCCTCGCACATCAGATCGTCTTCGGATTCGCCGCCATTGATCCTCTGGCGGAATTCCTCGGTCTTCGCCTTAAGCTCCTCTTCAGACAGGGCCTGGTATTCAGCCTCTAATGCGTTAATCCTTTCAACGACGGGCCTGAGAACCCGGATATCCTTTTCATGTTTGGTTCCAAAAATCTTTTTCAAAATTTTCTGCATTTTGTTTCCCGTATTTTATGTAATGTCGGCTTCAATCCGAAAATGCGGTCTACTTTGACGCCAAAGTGTCGGCAAAGTAATATCGCTTCCCGCCTCGCTCCTCGCTTTTCACGCCGCCGGACTCAATGAGAGCAGCGAGATATTTCGCAATTTCATTGGGATGCAACCCGCTTACCGCGGCTATATCTTCTGCAGTGCACGGCCGACGAGATAGCATGCTGACAATGCGGTCGCGATGCGCAGTCCATTCTGTGCGGCCAGACTCCAGCTTCCGGGAGCCAATCAATTCAGCATGAGGCTCAAAAAGTTCTGCGAGCCGTTCCATAGCATCCTGCGAAGCGGGTTTGACCCAGCTTTCACTGGGCGGCCGTACCACCGTGTTGAGGTGTACCACATGAGGCCGAAGCGCATTTACCCGCGCGGCGACTTTCCTGACCTGCTCCGGCTTGTCGTTTATACCCGCAACCAGAAATACCTCAACCCACAACTCCCCGAAAAAATCCTCGCTGAATGACTTTATCCCACCATATACTCTCTCATATGTCAGTTCGGGCGCGGGTCTGTTTATCGCACGAAGCGACGCTTCATCCCATGCGCTGAGAGAGATCTTGACTACATCCGCCTTTAATGCGTCCGCCCGCACCTCCGGCATGTGCAACAGCGAACCGTTGGTAAGCAGGGCTGCGGGTATAATGCATTTCTCCTTCACAAATTCTATGATGCGTCCGAATTCCGTGTGCAGGGTAGGTTCTCCCGATCCCGACAGGGTGATGTTATCGGCCGTGTCACCCGAGGACAACCATCGCGTGACTTCATCCAGCGCCTCATCAGTGTCCACATATACACCTCGACGAACAGTCAAGTCTGAGGTTTTACCCACCTGGCAGAAGACGCAATCGAAACTGCATGTCTTCAGAGGAACCAAATCCACCCCCAGGGACCGCCCCAGCCGCCTGGAAGGAACGGGACCAAAAATGTGTTTGTATGGCTCTTCGCGCTGTTGTTGTGAGATTCTATTGCTCATTCAGCTTCAGCAGTTCCCGGCATCCGGCCGCGCAGAACAAACCGCTCCGCCCGGGAATCCGGCTATTATCCGTCACGGATCACCTTCCAATGCCCAGTCGTTTGGCCAACCTTTCCGGCAGACCTACTTTACGAATCTTCTCCTGTGTTTTTTCCACATCGTAGGGTATCCGTCTCAATTCCACCATCTTTGAACCCACATCGTATACTACATACGCTGCCCTCGGATCTCCGTCCCGCGGCTGTCCGACACTTCCGACATTAATGAAATACTTCCGACCAAGACTGATTTCAAGGGTTTTGTACTTCTTCTTGACAACCCTGCCCCGTTTCTCAAACGCAACCGGCACATGAGTGTGACCGTGAAAGCAGACCGACGTGCTCTGGTAGTTGAAATTGGCTTCCGCTTCGAGCCCGTCGAACACGTAGCCCCACTTATCAGGCATATCCAAAGTGCTATGAACGACGGTAAACCCCTTCACGGTCCGTACGTACTTCAGATCGCGCAGAAACTGGAGTTGGTCCGAGGACAGCTGGTTGCGGGTCCAGTCAATTACATTCGCCGCAAGAGGTTGAAAATCATCAAGTGGCTCATCGTTTGAGCAGTAATGATCATGGTTGCCACGCACGCACACGCAATCGAGATCGCGTATCCTGTCAAGGCATTCCGCGGGGTTCGCATTATATCCAACAACGTCCCCGACACATATATAGGAAGTTACTTTTTGTTCTTCCGCGTCACGAAGAACCACTTCCAGGGCTTCCAAATTGCTGTGGATATCCCCTAATACAGCATACCTCTGATTGTCCATGTGGTAGTATCAAAGCTTTAAAAGAGCAGATGCCAATTGCAGGTCATCTGGATTTGTTATCTTAATGTTAGCGAGATTCGCCGGAACCAGTCTTACTTTATCTGTAACCTGTTCTACCGCCGAAGCTTCATCCGTAACCGTCATTTTCTTCTTCTTTACCTTATCAAACGCTTTCAGGAGCAAGTCCAGCTTGAAAGTCTGAGGTGTCTGTACAGACCACAATTTTGTCCGATCAATTGTTTTTGTTACTGTCAGGCCCCTCTCGACCGTTTTGACCGTATCAGTGATCTTCACTGCCGCAACCCCTGAACCTGTTCGTTTCGCCGTCTTGACTGTCTCGGAAATCAGAGCAGGCGTTACACACGGCCGGGCTCCATCATGAACCGAAACAATCTTAGTGTCCTCCGCGCTCAGATTCGACAGCCCGTTACAGACCGATTTCTGCCTGCTCGCCCCGCCGGCCACAACCTTCCGCACCTTCGAACATCCGAACATCTGGGCCATCGCGCGAGCAGCCTCAACACGGTCTTTTCTGACCACGAGGATAATCGTGTCTATATCCGGACATGCTTCAAATGCCAACAGCGAATAGGCCAGAACCGGCTTTGTCCCCAGGCTCAGGAAGGCCTTGTCCGCCCCCGGACCCATGCGCTTGCTTTTGCCCCCGGCCACTATTATTGCTGCATTCATAATCTGTATATCCAAACGGTAGTTCGAACCAATCCGAAACATTAGAGCTTAGCTGCAAAAAAAGAGTCAGTCAAGCCGTTTCGCCACAATTTCAGAAATTCAGTCTCTTTTCGCATGCTTCGCCGGGCAACCACTACCGGTCCCGGATTCAAAGTTCAATCCAGGGCCTTTTCCACCTGGTCCAGATCGGGCGCGCTTATAACCCCGAAACATTTGCACGAACGGCTTCCGTCACAGCCCGTTGCGTAGACATAGTTTATATTTACACCCTTTCGGGCGAGTTTTGACAACACCCCGTGTAATGCCCCGGGTTCGTTGCTCAATTCTATGATACTGACTTCCTGGACACTGAACGCAACCCCAGTCTCTTTGAGCGCTTTATTGGCCTTTTTCGAGTTCGCGGGCACTACCTGTACAAGCCCGACATCCGCGCTGCCAAGCACAGAAATACCTTCAATGTTTATACTGGCATCCGCCAGCGCGCGCGCCACTGTGGCCAAAGCCCCCGGTTTGTTTTCCAGGTATATTGTAAACTGCTTCTTCTTCATGAATTCGGCTCCTCCCTGTCTGTGACCCTGTCAAAACTGACGGTATCAAATATGTTCAGCAAAAATAGACGGATACATAGCTGCAAACACCCCGTCTCCCGCATATCCCCGGATTGATTGAAATTGAATATACCCCAAAGCGTCTACGAAACCAAATGAAAAAGGGCCTCCCGACATGACTCGGAAGGCCCTCAGTAAATAACCCGGCAACGTGCTACTCTCCCACCACCGAATGTGGCAGTACCATCGCCGC
>CAYTRK010000026.1:1122-15215 GCA_964440205.1 uncultured Victivallaceae bacterium | reverse complement strand
CTCACAGAATTTCGTAGTGAGAGCGTGGAGAGCGCTGCTGCGGGGGCGCAAATTGATAAAACGTCGGAGCAGCCGTATAGACATACTGCAATCTGGTGTTTTGTCAATTCGTGCCCTCACAGCGGGGTTATCCGCGCTCGCAGCAGGAATTTTGTGAGATATGCGGGTTAAAACCTTTTTCGCGCCCTTCAGCGTCTTTCGTAGTTTCTCTTCCGCCTCCTCACACAACTATTGATCTTTACAACAGAAAGGGCTAATCTTCTGCATCATGAAACAAGACTTTATCAAGAAAATTGAAACTCGCGAAGCCACCGTAGGCGTGATAGGCCTGGGCTATGTGGGTTTGCCTTTGTTGCTGGAGTTCGCCCGGGCCCGTTTTCCCGTGATCGGTTTTGATGTCGACGCGAACAAAGTAAACAGCCTCTCCGAAGGCAAATCGTACATACGCCACATTGACGCAGCAACAATTGCCAACGATGTCAAGGATAATCCCAAAGCCGATACAACAACGGATTTCGCGAGAATCAGCAAGTGCTCTGCCGTCCTCATATGCGTCCCTACTCCCCTGACAACGCACCGCGATCCTGACCTGAGCTATGTGGAAGACACTGCCCGGCAGATCAGCCCCCATTTGCGCGAGAATCAGCTTATTGTTCTGGAATCAACAACTTATCCAGGAACCACCGAAGAGGTGCTGGCGCCTGCGCTCGAACAGGACTGCGGGCTGAAAGCAGGTAAAGACTTCTTTGTGTCATATTCACCTGAACGAGAAGACCCCAATAACAAGGACTTTTCCACATCCACTATTCCAAAGGTTGTCGGAGGAATAGATGACGACTCTCTTGAAGTGGCCCGGGCCCTGTACGATTGCATCATCTGCCGGACTGTGCCTGTATCAACCTGCCGCGCCGCCGAGGCAACCAAGCTCATGGAGAATATTTTCAGGTCGGTGAATATCGCCCTGGTCAATGAATTGAAAATCATTTTCGACCGCATGAACATTGACATCTGGGAGGTTGTCCAGGCAGCGGCCACAAAGCCTTTCGGCTATATGCCCTTTTATCCGGGCCCCGGTCTCGGCGGCCATTGCATACCTATCGACCCCTTTTACCTCACGTGGAAAGCCCGCGAGAACGGGACCTGCACCCGTTTCATAGAACTCGCCGGCGAAATAAACACCAACATGCCGGAGTACGTAGTAAACAAGGTCATGATAGCTTTGAACGATAACGGCCGGGCCCTTAAAAACTCGCGGGTGCTTATTGTAGGTCTTGCCTACAAAAAGAACGTGGACGACGACCGGGAAAGCCCCTCATATGTGCTGTGGAAAGAACTCCTATCTTACGGAGCAAAAGTCTCTTATTATGATCCTTACTGCCCGGAAGTACGCCCTTCTCGTGAACATTCCGACCTCGCCGGCATAAAAAGCGTTAAATGGGAAGACATTAACAAAGACAACTTTGACCTGGCCCTGATAGCCACAGCCCACGACACCGTCGACCACGAAGAACTTGTAAACAGGCTCCCGGTAATAGTCGACACGCGGGGCATCTGCCCGCAGTCGGAAAATGTTACCAGGGCATGAGCCCGGATAGTTGGCGACAACAGGTCACAACTGATTTCTCAGATTGTAAGGGCTTCAGACTTGAAATCATGCAAAAGTCATTCTGAAATTCTAGAACAATATCACTAAATGATTGGATTTGACTGTTGAAAGCATGGTCAGGAAATGCTTGTTGGCTCTAACAGGGGCAAATACAATTGAAATATATTCATAAACCTGAAAATGACCTGAAGAACCCCAGACAATTTGGCAGAAACGTGGTCACTAATTTGCTTCGATTAACCGTGACCGGAGCTACGTGGATCATTCTTACTCCTGTCATAATAAAGAACCTTGGTCTTGAAGAATATGCAGTAGCGGCGCTTGCGCTAAGCATCATCAGGGCCGTCGCATGCATCAAGGACAGCTTACGCACTCCCTTGGTACGGTTTCATTCGATCTCTATTCATTCGGAAGACCCTAAGGCCGCAAACATCTGCTTTAATTCTGGTTTTTTTTTCTCTCTGGGCATGATTCTATTGGTTTTGATCGCAGCTCCTTTCATTGTTTTCTTTTCAGCCACGATGTTCCGGTTACCACAAGGGCTGGAACTGCAAAGCGGCATGGTAATCGCTGCGGGCATGATCGCCGGAGCCCTTCCAATATTCCAGAATATATTTGAAGCAACACCATTCGCCTATAACCGAATTGACCTCGTCAATGTCCCACGGGCTACTAAGAACATCATTTTGCTCGTCGGCATTTTGATAACTTTTGCTCTGTTAGAACCAAAACTCTGGCATATAACATTCTGGTTTCTGGCTGCGCCCTCGGTTTCTCTGGCTACTGCCTTCGTCATATGGAAACGGTATCATCAAGTGCACGTCGCTCTTCAGGATTTTAGCCACTCAAAGCTTATGGAAATGCTAAGAATGGGCGGGTGGATATTCTTGAGCCAAGCAGGAACGTTGCTACTGCTACATTCAACTGTTTTCATAGTGAACTCATACCTTGGACCTAATGTGCAAGGCCGATTTTCAGCCGTCCGACAATGTGAAACATTAATACGCATGGGTGCAATGGCAATGTCTACGGCTTTGATCCCAATCCTTCTCGGAACTTTCGCACAAAGAGAATATACTGATATTGCGATGATGAGCGCGCGCGCGCAAAAATGGCTTGGATTGGCTGTTTCATTGCCTGTTGGACTCCTAATTGGTTTTGGCCAACCGTTTCTCAACGCTTGGCTGGGAGAAAGTTACCGTGATCTCTGGTTGCTTATGACAGTACTGGTTGCTCATTTGCCTTTTACTTTGGCTTTAGCGCCCCTAATATCAATCCAAATGACGCTCAATCGGCTGAAATGGCCGTCTCTTGTCAGCTTGCTGGCTGGACTACTTGGCATAGCTCTGGCCATCTCGTGGGTTATGACTGAACCCCGTTTCGGATTAGGCGTGGCATTTGCAGTAGTTGTAGCTATTATTCTCAAGCACATGTGTTTTACCACTTTTTATGCTGCGAGAATATTGAATTTAAAAAGCAGCTTTTTTTATCGACCTTTATTCTGGCCATTGTTCGCAACATCGCTAGTTGCGCTTTTCAGTTTTGGAACATCCAAGTTTCTTGTGCCAAAGGGGTGGATTGAATTAGGCTTCTGCGCTCTCATCCCATGTGGGCTCTACGTCATATGTGCGTACTTCTTTTTTCTGACCCCCGACGACAGAAGGCTTATGGCTAACATGGTAGCTTTCGCAAAATAATTATATAAACAGGCAAAATCTGGCTTTACAGCAAACAATGATTACAAAGAGAACTCGAAACAAATTTTACAACGTTATGTTTTGTCACTTCATTTATTCAACAATCTACCTTATGAGGTCAAGCCTGTGGGAATAACAGTTAAATCAAGGGAAAGCTATCAGCCTGTGCTGAAGAAAGACGGTCAATTTGCCGGAGGTGAGCGCAATTATGCAGGCCGTCTTAGAATATTGGAGCGTGAAATTGATTTCACAGATAAGACCGTTCTAGACCTTGGATGCTCAGGCGGTTTTTTCTCATTTTCCGTTGCTCACAAAGCACGGTCTGTTATAGCTGTTGACGCAGATACTCATATAATCGCAAACAATAATGCAGCAGCAAAACAACATGGCTTCGAAAACATCTCTTTTCTTTGCAGGGAAATCGGCGAAGAACTTCTTAATGAATTGCCTAACTTCGATATAGTGTTATTTATGTCTGTTTTTCATCATTTTATTTCAACCTCCCAAACTTATGATTGGTCATCAGGGGCAAATATTACCGCTGCATTCCAAACGTTGTCAAAAATACGTAATCTTGCGGATACATTTGTTTTTGAAACTGGCCATTCTGATGAAGGCTTTGACTGGTGCCATGATATTGCAGCGTTATCTGCTGATTCTCCATCATGGGTAAACAAACACGTTTTTGGCTCTTCCTTTAGAAATGTAAAGATTCTAAGGGGTTACGCTTATTCCCATTTCCCATTCAATGCTGCACCATGGTTACGAAGAGTGATACCTGTAAACAGATACAGCAAAAAACTTCTGCGAATGATGGGTGTTGATATAAGAGACTTTCGCAATATATACGTCGGTGACAATTAACAATTGTGATTTACATTATATGAAAACACTGATAAAGAATTTGCTACGATCAATTGACGCGAATGTTACCCGTTTTCCTAAGCCCTTGGACCTATCTCAGGATAACGAAGCAGACCCTATTGCAGCTTCATATCTAGGTGTTGCACGACCAGTTTTGTTGAAGATTCCATTAAAGCACTGCCTGACATTCGGGTTGACGGCATTTGTGCCCACGGAAAAAGGCGCATCGCCATTTGTTCACACACTTAAGCAATATCAAACATCCAAATTGAATTGTTATGAAGGATCCCTATTGGAAGCTTTTTATACGAAATATCAGCCTAAAACAGCAGGAGAGTTGTTCGATTTAGACGGGCAATGTAACAATGTACTTAATGAATTGCCGCCGAGTGGAGCGTCTTTACCATGGCAGCCATACCATCCTTCAGAGCTTGTTAAGGTCCGAAGATCTCAGATTTACAAAGATAACATTGAGCATGGCGCCAAGTTAGATGCTGATCATGGCGATCCCTTCTATGGGCCAGTATCGACCTTAAAAGGAAAGTTAGAGTTTACCCGTTTAATCCGCACATTTGAAAGCATTCGAGAAAGGGGTTTTCTAGTGGATCAAAAGGGAACAAATAACATCAGGGTCGTCAGCTTATACAACGGGAATCAGTGGCGGGCAATGGTATCTGGTTCAGGGCAACACAGGCTGGCTGCATTGGCAGTATTAGGATTTAAGACCGCCATTGTACAAATAGAATACACACAAGGCCTGGCAAGAAGTATACTTAGGAGGGAAGATTGTCTACACTGGCCTTTGGTACAAAAGGGGCTTATGACTGAAGCTGAAGCACACAAAACTTTTGATCGTATGTTCTATGGCCGACAACCTGCGTGCGCTTCTAATTGGTTAGATTATCTACAGGCAAGCTTTTAGAAAAACTTTTGATATCCCTCCTTCATTATTCTAAAGAATCAGAAGTAAACACTGGCCTTTTAGTATTGAATACACCCACAACATTGTTACCACAATTCATGCCCGTCGAATTGGAACCCGCACAAAATGTCCCATCTACTTAATCAAAGCGCACGCTCATGGACCAAGGCTGGCAGCGTTCTGATTGAGCGCACACAATGCCTGTGTCTTTTACGTATTGAGCAATGGACTGATTCATATTAGCCTGTCTCACATAATAAAGGGTTATTACCAACTAACGAGAAATAGATAAGTGAGCCTGTAGTAACTGGACAGCCAGGCACGAGGGAGTAGTAAGCTTGTTCGATTTAGGCAATTTGTCGCAGAACCATGCCAATTTAAATGTCAAGCCGGAAAGATCATCTGGATTCAGTTGTATTCGCAGGCGTAACTGGTAAATTTGATTTTCAGTAACAGGACACTTGAGGCGTATGTATGAATAGAAGATTGAGAGTATGTCACGTAAGCACCCTTACCCGCCGAGGTGGAGTGGAAACCATGTTGACAGGCTTTCTTCGCAACTCGTCTTCAGAGAGATGCAAGCACTTTTTTTTAGCAACCTCTGCGACTGAATCGCTGCTCGATGAACTTCAGGGGGACAGGGTACCTGCATTTCAGCCCGTAAAATTCGCGCGCTATGACCCCAGCACATTTTTTCAAATGGCCACCTGGTTAAAACACATGCAAATCGATATCATTCATTCCTACAATCATAGGCCCAATTGTTGGACCTCTATTGCCGGGCTGCATCGACACAGCCCTGTGCATATAATGGGTGAGCACGGTACCGTCTGGCAAACAAACCCGCCCATGCTATGGCTGGAAAAGGTGGCATCCATGCGTGCTTGTTGCATAGTGGCCAATTCCAAAGCATCAAAAGCCATGCTTTGTCACAGACTCAATATCCCAAAGGAAAGAATACGCGTGATATACAACGGAGTGTCATCTCCTCCCCCCACTGACAAAAAGAGAGTCGAGCAATTACGGAAGAAACTCGGGATTCAAAATGATGAGTTGATTGTAGGCACCGTCGCGCGCTTAACTCCAGAGAAAGACATCTGGACACTTTTACGCGCTGCAGCTTACATGGTTCATGAGCAGTACAAGGCGAGATTCGTCATAGTGGGTGGCGGGCCGTTAGAAACAGAACTACGCGAATTCGCGTGCAACCTGGGCATTGCAAACCATGTTTTTTTTGCTGGCTGGCAGCATGATGTTTACAGTTTCTTGCATTTATTCGACATCTTTGTGCTCACATCAATTGTGGAGACGTTCGGTAATTCCATTATCGAAGCTGCTATGGCCGGTGTGCCTGCTATCGGACCCGCTGTTGACGGAGTTGTGGAAGCAATTGTTAACGGACAGACAGGTTTACTTGTTAAACCTACACTAGATATAAGAAGACAAACTGAACTCTCGCAATTTAAAACACCTGATTTGTCCATTATATGCGGCGCCCCCACAAAGCCCAAGTCTCTGGACCCTTATTTACTCGCAGAGGCGATCAGCGAGCTTGCTGAATCACCCGAGAATAGAAAGAAGTACGGTCATGCGGCAAGAAGGCGATCTCAACGCGAGTTCAGCATGCAAACTTACTGCCGCAACATTGAGGATTTCTACTGTGATATATTTGACAAAAAATCTCAACAAATATTCGCCTCCAGATCCCAAGCTCCGTCTGCTAATTTTTCTGCCTGACTCTTATCCCGTCCAGGAGGACTACAACTAATGTGTGGAATATGTGGATACATTACTAAAAAACCGTTCTCCGAGTCAGATTTATCCGTCATGCGAGATGCGCTTTCACATCGAGGACCTGATGCTGCCGGACAACAAATCTTATACAATGATTCTGCCCAGATCGGATTAGCGCATCGACGCCTAAAGGTTCTGGATCTCTCAACGACCGGAAATCAACCTATGTGTTCACCCGATAGAAGAGTTTGGATCATATACAACGGGGAAGTTTACAATTACCGGCAATTGCACAGATTGCTACGGCAAAGACAGTATTCCTTTAAAGGAACCAGTGACACCGAAGTGTTGCTCAATGCATATCTGGAATGGGGTGTTAAGTGCTTTGAGAAATTCCTTGGCATGTTCGCATTGTGTATCTATGACCAACGCACCGAGAAACTCATTATTGCAAGAGACCGAGCAGGTATTAAGCCTCTATATTACTTTCAAAATGACAGAAACCATTTTGTTTTTGCGTCGGAATTGAAAAGTCTCATACAATTTCCCGATTTTTCTCGGTCTATTGACGTCGATAGCATATATCAATACCTTTCGTTCCAATACATTCCAACGCCACAATCAATATACCAGGATCTTCTGAAGCTGGATCCCGGCTCCTATCTGCAAATTGATACACGGTCATATAAAACAGATCTTGCGACCTACTGGTCTCCTGTCAGAGCGCATAAAGTATTGATGCGCAAAACTATCCCAAGTTTTTCTCAATACTTAACAACTCTTGAATCAGAATTACTAAACTCTATTGAAGAACACATGAATAGTGATGTCCCTCTTGGCGCTTTTTTGAGCGGTGGCATAGACTCCAGCCTTGTTGTTGCGTTGATGAGCCGCAGGGCATCTACGCGTGTCAAGACATTTACCATAGGTTTTAACGAAGACCATAGGAACGAAGCCCATTATGCCTCGCGTATAGCCGAATATCTCGGGACTGAGCATCACACAAAGTATTTGAGAGCAGAGGACGTCTTTGAAACCATTGATAAGCTACCGCTTATCTTTGACGAACCCTTCGCAGATAACTCAGCTTTGCCAACATATCTTCTCTCACAGTTCGCCCAGGGGCGGGTAACTGTCGCCCTTTCCGGAGACGGTGGAGATGAAGTGTTCGGAGGCTACAACCGATATATGCGAACAAAACGTGCCGTCGCACTTGGAAGCTTCTTGCCGTTCCGCATTCGCAAACAAATTATGCGTGTACTTGAAAAAGTTCCACACGACATCCTGCGTCGAATTTCGGCGGCAATGCAATATGAATCTCCGTTGGATATATTCCATCATCTTGTTGCAATGTGGAAAGGCAAAGAGCATTCCCTGTTGATCGGTAAAGAATATGATTTTTCTAAGACCCGATTCCGACAGATTTTTGAACTGACAAACGACTGCGAATTAATACGTCGACTTATGCTCGTGGATTTTAGCACATATCTTCCAGATGACGGTCTGGTGAAAGTAGATCGAGCCAGTTCAGCAAATGCGTTGGAGGTGCGCGTTCCACTGCTGGATCCCAGAGTAGTGGAACTTGCAATGTCTTTACCAATTAGAAACCATATCAAAAATGGCGTTGGCAAGCATGCATTGCGAGCTATACTTGAACAGTATATTCCCAGATCAGAATTCGAAAGGCCGAAGATGGGATTCAGGCTCCCGATGAATACGTGGTTGAGAGGACCACTGAAGTATCTGATTGATAAATATCTTGCTTCCAGCCGCCTGAAAAAGAGAGGATTACTGGATCCTGAAAGAGTCCACCAAGCCGTAGACATGCATATGAGCAGAAGGTATAATTATTTCTTTATGTTGTGGCCGGTCATCGTTCTGGAGATGTGGTTCGAAACATGGATGCCGGATTTCGAAGCTGAATGAACCTTAAAATGAGAAACCATGATCCAATTTTCGTCCTCGGTCTGCAACGCGGTGGCACAGGTTTGCTACAGAATATCCTGTTGTCGCATCCTGACGTCTGCAAGACGAGGGGCGAGTTACATGAAGTGTTTCATGGTCGCAGAGGGGGAAGGGAAGAACAACATGAATTGCGTTGTACAACTTGCTTAAAGCTGTTCCAGTACGCTCCAATAGTATTACTGGAAGGTTATGATGTTTTTTCCATAAATCGGCTTGCCGTTCGTAAACCTTTCAGTCATATAACCGCCTCATTAGTGGATCTTATCTTGTACCAGGAAAAAGTCAAAGCGCGAAACGCCAACGAAAATATGTACAAAAGTGAAGGCGTGCCTTATAGCAAAAAGGAAATACAGCGCTCACGTCTCTTGTGCAAGAATCTGAATGGCCTTGTCTTTCTTACCCCCAACCTGCAGCAAATATATCCTGATGCACATTTTGTGGCAATTGTCCGCAACGGCTTTGCTGTTTGCGAAGGCCAAATGCGAAGAGGAAGAAGTTTAAGAGACAGTGCTCTTTTGTATGAGAAATGCTGCCGTCGTATTATCGAAGATAATAATCGCCTCCCAAACTACACTATGATACGCTTTGAGGATGTGCTCCTTAAACCCAAGCAATCCGTTCAAAAAATAATGTCATCCGCAAACCTGTCACTTGACAAGGTAACAAAAATACGCCTTGTCGGCCGTCAAATGCCAAACAAAACTCGAGACAATAGATTATTCTGGTGTACATTCGATGAACTTGCAGATCATATTGATCCGGAAATCGACCGGCGCCAGATACAGCGTCTTGACCGTGAAACTAAGGCTACGATAATGTCTATTGCTGGTAATTCTATGCGCCACCTCGGATATTCGTAATTCCCTGGCGCCTTTTAAAGGCTGCATCTCTTACATAACATAGAGGCCAGGTCGTACCGTCGCAAATCTTGACATTGCGGATCGCTTTCAATAGACTCGCTCATCATGAAAATGGTTCCCCCTGATGCCAAAACCAATGGGTTTTATAATCATAAGACAAACAATTTCTTCCTTTTGCCAAGTCGATACCCGCGAAAGCTTTGGATCTAGGAGCACGCACTAGTGAATCGTAAATTCCTGCCAGCTCTTGTCTTTTCACTTTTTTTTGCAACGCTTCTTGTGTCGTTCAATATTTTCGGCCTCCCAGGTTTTTTTGTGCCACTTCTGGTTATGGCTGCGCTGATCCTCGCCAGCCATCCAAAGAAACTGTTGGCAGCTTACTGGCTGCTTATTTTGTTCGTACCATCACTCGAAGTATTCTTTCCAAGCATCCTGATAAAGACACTCGAACAGGGAATGGGGATATATATACTCTTCCTCCTCTTTGCTGACTTCGCAATCAGACGACACAACCTACCAGGAATCAAGCAGGTCTCATGGTGCTTGTCTGCCCTCATGATCTTGATTCTAGCATCTTCGATTGCAAATAAAGTCCCACCTGACTCTGTTCTTTTCTTTATACTCATTTATATAAAACCCTTTGGGATCTTTTTCTTTACCCTTCAACATTTGAACAAAGTTGATTCAAAGAAAGTATTTCGCATACTGATCCTGAGCCTGGCGCTGCAATTGTTGTTAAACGCCGCAGCTTATATTGGAGTCAACCCATTACCTAGAATTATCGGCCGCGTGTTTGTGGACTTCTCGGTGGGAACTTTAGGGAGCTCTCATGATGTAGCATATTATATGATCGTTCTCGTCATACTGATGTGTTCCTGTCTCAGACATTTCAACTCTGTTCTAATTCGCACCGGTTGTTATCTTCTTTCTATTCTGTCGGCCATACAGTTTTATTTGGCTTATGCGATTCACGCTTACCCTTTGTATATCGGTGGATTTGTGCTGGAGTACATACTTTATGTAAAACGTGTAACCCTCAGACATGTCCTGAGTAGTGTAATTCTGGTTACCATGTTAGCCTCCGTTATTATCGCCCTTTTTGCAAGTGGACCTCAGCTAAATGTCTCGCGCCAGATCGCCAAACCCGCGCTTGTTCGTTACAGAATACAAAAATCCATGGCCGGGCCTAAGGGCATCGCCTATCGGGATGTTTTTCTGCGTGCACACACACATCTTGATTTTCCACTGCTCGGTGGCGGCCCCGGAAACTACACCAGCCCTATCGCATTTTTGAACGAACGCCCGCTTACAAAATTGCCTCACTTGGCATATCGATTCACAATGCTTGCCAGACGAATGGACTATGGCACCAGTATATCCAAGGTTCCCTGGACAGGCATGCTCACCATATGGGGAGAACTTGGCCCGCTCGGTTGGATGTTATTCTGGGGGTTACACGTTTATGCGGCTTTGCGGATATTTAGGCAGCGGCAGCGCCAGGAATACTCAAGTCTTTATCGAATAATCCTGGCCGAGGCATTTGTACCAACCATGATCGTCTTCTTATTGCTCAACATAATTATAGATGCCTCAAGAGCCCCGCACCTGTGTCTGGGGATCTGGATCTGGGCGGCTTCTGTGTGGAACACTTCAAATAACACAATTGCTCAGCAAGACACCACGAACAACCCGAGCAATACGTATCGGTCAAAAAGTTAGATGAAGATATTGCTTCTCAATACACAAATGGAGCGAGCCGGTGCCCAGAAAGCAATGATGATGCTTGCCAGGGGGCTTAAGAATTCCGGATGGGATGTAGTCGTAGCTACGATGTATGACAAGACTTCGTGTATTAAAAATATGGAAAATGAATATGGCATATTGATATCGGATCTACAAATGAAGGAACCCGGATCTTCTCACTTCACGAACAGCTTTCGCTTTATAAGTGGAATATTGCGTCTATACAACTTGGTCCGACATGAACGCGTAGACGTCATACAGACTTTTACGCACTTCAGCAATATAGTCGGGCCTTTTGTTGCATTGGCCGCAGGCGTTCCGGTGTGCGTAACATCAAAACGAAATGTCTCAACAGGCTTATCACTATGGGCCCGCTTTCTTCAGCGACTGGTAACAAATTCAAAACTAGTCGATTTTATGACTGTAGTAAGCGAGGAAGTCCGCGAATCCGGGATCTCCGAAGATGGTCTGAAGGCCGAAAAACTAATCACCATTTACAATGGCATAGACTTAAAACTCCTTAATAAAGCTTCAATTGAGGCGGACATTCAGAAAATTCGGGAAAGCCTTGGATTTAGCCGTAAGGGTTTCATTGTAACAACAGTAGCGCGCCTCCACGAACAAAAAGGACATAAATTCTTACTTCGTGCTGTCCCTAAGTTGATATCTCAATGTCCAAATTCTAGATTTGTTATTGTTGGAGACGGTCCTCTGAAAAATGAACTTAGAGATTATGTTAAACAGGCAAACATAGAAGATTATGTCTGCTTCCTAGGGAATCGTGCGGATATTTCAGACCTGCTCCGGATAAGTGACATTTTTGTTCTTCCGTCTTTATGGGAAGGTCTGCCTAACGCTCTAATTGAAGCTATGTCTCTAGGCGTTCCTGTTGTTGCAACTAATTTGAAAGGAATTCGAGAAGTGATTATTGATCAAAACAACGGCGTCCTTGTTGAGCCTGGCTGTCCAGAGGCCCTGGCGAAAGCTATCCTATCGCTTGCACATGATATCGACATGAGACAACGACTGGCCAGACATGGATACGAAAGAATAAGTGAGTCTTTTTCATTTGCTTCTACTCTTAAATCATATCTCAAACTCTATAATTATCTTCTGTCTTCGCATGATAAAAACGGCAAGGCAATTCAATAAGGTATTTCTATGCTACCAACCGATAATACAACAAACGTTCAAGACTCGAAACCACTCAGCAATAGATCCGCCAGTCACATACAACAACTTTATCGGGAACGCCGTCAACCTGTAAAAATCATGGACGTGCCTGTAGATCGGTTTACAGTCAAAGAATTGCACGATTGTATTTATCAAATAGTCTCCGAAAACGGACACGCTGTTATTGCCAATGTAAATGTCAATGCTATGAACATCGCCTCTGAACAGCCATGGTTTGCAAACTTTTTGCGCAAAAGCACATTTGTCTTTTGTGATGGACATGGCGTCATTCTTGCTGCCCTTTTGTTGAGACTTAAACATATTCCTGAAAAAATTACCTATGCGGACTGGCTCCCGGCTTTATGCCGGTTCTGCGCAAAGAAAAACCTCTCTCTGTTTCTCATTGGAGGGCGCCCGGGTACGGCAGAAGCCGCTGCAAAAAATCTGGGAACCCATGCTCCCGGTCTTCGAATCGTCGGAACGCAGCATGGATACTTTGACAAGCACAAAGGCACAGCGGAAAATACGGATGTTGTGCAACAGATTAATGAATCTAATGCAGATCTAGTGCTCACTTCTTTCGGCATGCCTCTTCAAGAGAAATGGCTCGCAGAAAACTGGTGTGATATTAATAGCAGAATCGCTCTGACCGGCGGAGCGGCTCTCGACTACGCTGCCGGAACTCTGAAAAGACCGCCAAAGTGGCTCAACAACCATGGCCTGGAATGGCTGGGAAGACTAACAATCGAACCTGGGAGGCTATGGAAACGTTATCTTGCAGGAAACCCTCTCTTCTTCTATCGGCTCTTCAGATATCAGCTGACCAGAAAGGATTAACCAAATTTGCGAAGGCCATCGCTCTCGCGTCCTTTTCCGGTGCTCGCATAGTCGCAGTTGATACAGAGTGAATATAAATTTCTGTTGTATTTACTTGTATATCGACCGAGCTATTTCTCGAACAATTAATGAGAGCTCTTCATATTCATCGTCGTCGGTGAGCATGCTTCTTCTCCCGCTGATGCTGATGTATGCCCACCGGGAAACCCGGTGCTTAAACAAACGTTCCCACGCAATCCAGAAAAGACGTTCATAATTATAGGGAGTTTGTCTGCCCTGGCCAAGAAACCAATATGCCAGGAACCCTTTTTGCTGTTTCGCAAGAGAATCATCGTTAGAAGTATGAAGGAACATCACTCTTAATGGATCACTTTTTCCAGGAATGTCGATTTCTACAACTTTATCGCTGATAATAGTCGACCCCTGAGCTACCAGGCAACGTTGCGGGCGGTGAATGCTCTCACGTCCGCCGCCCCCTACCAGCAATGTCGCGAGGACCCCGCCTTGCCCCTCTCGCTCGTAGTATTTCCGTTCTATCAAGACCTGGTGCGGCAAAACCCTTTGTTCCGCGGGCGATTTTGCACCAACTTCCGAGCCGCAATAAGGACATTCAGACGGGGCCGGAAGATCTTTGACCAGAACACTCCGACCACATTCCATATTCTGACAGTAGTATACCTCGTTTCCCTCCC
>CAYTRK010000026.1:0-1112 GCA_964440205.1 uncultured Victivallaceae bacterium | reverse complement strand
TGGACCTATAACCTCTGGCAAGTCAGTTTCGAAACCCAGACTGTCATCAATTTCCGGACTACCAACTGCAAAAGAGAGAATGTATGTGCTTGCGAGCCAGACAAGAATAGCCGCAAAGGGCTTCCATCGAAGCTTCCTGATATCCTGAATGTCTAATGTCATGTAACTCTTTCTTCTTTTGTTCCAGGCACGGATATGCGGTTGAGCAATTTGCCAAATAACACCATAATTAGAACAACAACCACAAAGACGAAATAGCCGGAGTAATCATGGTAAAGATGCATGGCAAAATCTTCTCCAAAACCTACCGCTACAATCCCGATTGTCACAATCCGAACAATATTTCCGAACATTGCGAGAGGTATACAAGAGATAAAAAGAAGAGACCTCTTCCAGTTCTTCTCCTGTGAAATATAACCGTAAGCAGCAGTAATAGCTGCGATGGCAAGAAGTGAACGCAGCCCACTGCAAGGATCGGCTACGTCAAAGACATAATTCTGTCCGGCACCCAGAATTATGCGAGTACCATTTCTTGCTGACGATACCCCAATGCCGTTGAGCGCAAACACAGACATTCGCGTGGCTATAAGCCTGAGAGGAAAAGTCACCACATGCAGAAAATTCAAAGGTATGCAGAAAACAAGATAACCACAGGGGAAAATTAAATACTTTGCTGTTTTCCATCCAAAAAAATAGAAGGGCAATCCCCACAGAATCATTATCAACGCAAAAAGGGATAGTCTGGTCTGTGCGACTCTAAGCCCTGCAAAGTGAACTAAAGTTGCACATGTCAGTATATACAGCGCCCGGTAATCAATATGTTTCTCTATGGCAGCCAGCTCAACCCGTTTACGCCAGATCAGCCACCCGCTTACAAAAGGCAGAAGCCAGCCGTGCGAGTAATCCACACCACCGTAAGACACCGTGTCTTTCCATCTGGAAACCATCCACAAGAATACAGAGTGTCCAAAAGATCCAACCTGTGTCATGTTGCCGCGAAGGTGAAAAAGGAAGAATACGGCAATGACCGCAGTCACAAATGCAACCCACTGGTGTTCTCTTGCTCCTGCAATGCTTATCGTTTTCGAATCTCTATTTGACTCTGTCATATT
>CAYTRK010000025.1:0-15409 GCA_964440205.1 uncultured Victivallaceae bacterium | reverse complement strand
CAGCAATACTTGCGGGCACCTATAACCACGTTAACGAAGTAACTACGCTACGCACCCATATGGACAACAGGCTTGTCACCTTCCCGAAACTGTTACAGGAACAGGGATATCAGACTTCCATCTTCGGCAAATGGCATTTGGGTAAGGGCCCCGAACATTGCCCTACCGGTTTCGACGACTGGGCTGTTCTCCCCGGACAGGGGCTCTATCATAACCCGGAATTCATCTTCAAGGGGCCCGACGGAGGCACCAGGCGCATAGTGAAGGGATACGTTACGGACATAATCACGGACATGTGCCTGGACTGGCTTGAGAAACGCGATGAGAGCAAGCCCTTCTGCATGCTCTACCACCACAAGGCCCCTCACCGCGCCTGGGAGCCGGACGAAAAGCACGCGCACATGTATGCCAATGAAACCATCCCGGAACCGGAGACCCTGTACGATACCTACGAAAACCGGGCCGCACCCGCCGCTGCGGCGCGCATGCGCGTTGGCGTGCACATGAAAGACAGGGACGTCAAGTGCATTATCAACCGCGACCTGCCGGAAATGGAACTGCGCAAGTGGGCATATCAGCGATATATCAAGGATTACCTGCGGGTGATCGCGAGCGTGGACGATAACGTCGGAAGGGTGCTCGATTATCTCGACGACAACGGACTGACCGAAAACACAATTGTCGTATACACTTCCGACCAGGGCTTCTTCCTGGGCGACCACGGCTGGTACGACAAACGGTTTATGTACGAAGAATCTCTCCGCATGCCGTTCATAATGCGATATCCCAAAGAGATAAAGGCGGGCAGCGCTAACGAGGACATAGTCACGAATGTTGATTTTGCTCCCACGTTTCTTGACTACTGCTCCACGGACACACCAGAAGAATTCCAGGGCAGAAGCTTCCGCGGTCTTGCACAAGGCAAGACACCCGAGGACTGGCAGGATTCCATGTATTACCGTTACTGGATGAACCGCAGCGATCACAACGTTGCGGCGCATTACGGCATCCGCACAAAGCGATATAAACTGATTTATTACTACTGCGACGGGTGCGGCCAAAAAGGCGCAGATAGAGAGGTCATGTATACCGGTGGTTCCGAAGTTGGAACTGACGTTATCGAACTGTCACCCGAATGGGAACTGTTCGATCTCGAAAAGGATCCATACGAGATGAACAACGTCTACAACGATCCTGCCTATGCGGATGTGGTCAAGGAACTCACTGCAGAACTGGATCGCAAACAGAAAGAAGTCGGCGACGTGCCTTTCGAGGCATCCGGACAGTAAGCTTTATTACAGGAGCTTTTTTTTCAGAATATCAACAGCGGCTTTTTGAACTTGCTCGGGTTTAATGCCCCACATGCATGGCATTGCGCCTCTTTGACAGCGTCTGGAAAAGCAGGGGCTGCAGCTTTCGGTTGCGCGAAGAACCGCGTGCTCTTGACCGTACGGCCCGGTTCTTTTCGGTGAAGTCGGGCCAAAGGGGACCACCGCGGGGGTTCCCACGGCAGCGGCCATGTGGACAGGACCGGAATCGTTTGCTATCAGAAGATCCATCCCGGCAAGGAATCCGCCTGTTTTCTCCAGCGTATACCTGCCCGCAACATTAACAGCTTCCCGGGGAAGCTGTTTGGCTATGCGATCACATGCCGGTCTGTCGGAATCAGCGCCGGAAAGAAAGATAGTTGCCGAAAGAGTTTCCTGCAAATACAAGGCGACTTCCACATAATACTCAAGCGGCCAGTTCTTCGTTCGCCATCGCGAACACGGCAGAATAGCGACCCTGGGAGAGTTTCCCTCTATTTCGACAGACGGAAAATCAACAGGAAAAGTCCTGTCCTCCTGCTGTTCAAGCCCAAGGCGCGAAACAAAGTCCATGTTTTCCTCGACTGCGTGCCGTTCCTTATTTCGCCTCCCTGCAATCTCTCCGTAAAAGATGCCGGAGCATTCACGACGAAAGGAAGGACCGATCTTTCGCTCACCTCGTGAGCAGGCGGCAATTAGCCCGCTCTTGAACAGTCCCTGCATGTCCAGAACAAGATCATATTTCCGCGAACGCAGCTCATTCAGGAAAGAGCCGAACTTTGCAGGATTATGCCTCGGAAATTCGATCACATTGTCAACATCGGAAAAGCAACCGACCACTCCTGCGTACTCGCTCTGAGTAACCCAGGAAATCTCACAGCCGAAGCCGGTCTTTATCTGGTTCAACGCAGGCAGTGCATGAAAAAGGTCGCCGAGTGAACTCAGTTTTATGACAAGTACTTTCATGAAATCAGGCCCTGCCGGAAGTCTTCAATTCGTTAACAATAAGGCGGGCCAGATCGGGACCTATGCCTGACACTGCGGCAACTTCTTCTTCATCGGCCCGCATAATCCTCTTAACCGAGCCGAAATGCTCCAACAGTTGCTTCTTTTTTGCGGGGCCTACCCCAGTGATATCATCCAGCACGGACTCCCTGATGCGTTTGCTTCGCAAGTTGCGATGATAGTCTATAGCAAATCTGTGAGCTTCGTCCCGTATTCGTTTCAAGACTTTCAAGGCGGCAGACCCGGACGGAAGGCGAATAGGTTTTGCTACGGGACTCAAATACACTTCCTCAAATCTTTTTGCAAGACCGATGGAAGCAACTTGAGTCATTTCCAGAGACTGGAGCTTGTTTCTGGCGGCAGCAAGCTGAGCGCTGCCCCCGTCAATAACAATAAGATCCGGCGGCGCTGCGTTTTCCTTGAGCAGCCTTTCAAAACGACGGCCTATAACTTCAGCAATCATTCGCGGGTCGTCTATATTCTCCACCGTTTTTATACGAAACCTCCGATAGCGGTTGCGGTTGGGCATGCCATCAACAAAACATACCATACTTGCGACGGAGTAGCTTCCTGATATGTTGGATATGTCATAGGCTTCGATCACGCGCGGCAGAGCTTTTAAGAGAACGACATCCCTCAATTCCTCCAATCCCCGCCCGGCCTCTTCTTTTTGCATCTCCGGAGTAGCTGATATCCTGTTCTTCCGTTTCACCGCTTCCCTCAAACGCAGATACGTGTCGCGAATCGCGGCAGCGTCCTCAAAACGCATTTCGTCTGCGGCGGTTTCCATGCGTTCTTTCATCTGCTCCAGATATCGCGGCCGCTCTCCTCTCAAAAAAGCGCAGGCCTCTTCGAACCGCCGGCGATAATCCTCCGCAGAGATCTTGCCTATGCATGGAGCAGAACAAAACCGTACAATGTCGTTGATACAATGTTTGTAGGTCGAGTCATCAGGAATAAGAGGTGTGCATTTTCTTATGCCGAAAGTCTTCTCAACAAAATCAAGCGCCGCCCTTGCGGCAGCAGACGATGCATACGGCCCGAAATAAACAGCGTGGTCCTCGCGCCTTATTCTGCAAAGTTCAAAGCGGGGAAAGTCATGGTCAGGATAAGCCTTCAAAAGCAGAAACCGTTTATCGTCCTTGAAGCTTACGTTGTATCTTGGCTTGTAGTCCTTGATAAGCCTGCCTTCGGTCAATGCAGCCTCGGCCTCGTTTCGAACAACGATATAGTCGAGATCCCTGACGCTTCTGACCAGGCCGCGAAGCTTGGGCGAGCCCCGGCGCAGCGTGGCATCGCGAAAATATGACATAACACGTTTTCTCAAAGACGTGGCTTTTCCGACGTATATGATGCGCCCGGATGAATCGCGCATCATATAACACCCCGGTTTATCAGGCAGATGGCGCAGCTTTTCCTTAAGTTTATCAGGCAATCTCATAAATCATTATTCACAGCGCCCCGGGGCTGCTACCGCAGTTCAAGAAGCACATACCATGAACGTCTGCCGCCCTTTATTCGCAAAAGCAGCCTCCCCGTTTCCGCAGCTTTCGCCACCCGTTCATTGAACCGGGAAAGATTAGTCACAGGCTGCCGGTTAACGCCAAGGATCAGGTGCCCGGCCTGAATCCCGGCGGCTTGCGCTATACTTCCGTTTTCAACTTCACTGACCACAACGCCCTCATCAAGCTCGTAACCCAGCCTGGATGCCAGCTCCCCGCTCAGTTCGGAAACCGCGAAACCAAGCTTGTCGAGAACCTTGTGCGCTTCTTTCACCGACTCGCCGTCACCCGGAAAAGTCCCCAGCTCGACCTCTTTTTCAATCTGTTTCCCATCTCGAAAAATCTTCAGAGTAACGTTCGTCCCCGGATGCAAAAGAGCAACCTTGTTCATCAATTCATTGTTGTTGTCTATGTCAATGTCATTCACCTGCAGAATAATGTCACCGCTCCGGAGCCCCGCTTCGGCTGCAGGAGTGTCCTCCATTACCTCCGCCACCAGGGCCCCTTTTGCCTCGTCCAGCCCGAAGGACTTCGCCATTTCGTCGCCATATTGCGGATTAAGACTTACGCCGAGAAACCCGCGGGTTACTGTGCCCGTTTCCACAAGCTGGTCTTTTATGGATATAGCCATATTGATCGGAATAGCGAACCCGATCCCCATATACCCCCCGCTCTGGCTCATTATAGCGGTGTTGATACCGATTACTCTGCCGTCAATGTTCAGCAGCGGACCCCCGGAATTTCCGGGGTTAATCGCGGCATCGGTCTGGATGAAATCCTCATAATCGGCCAGCCCGATGTTGCTCCTGCCCTTTGCGCTCACAACCCCGACCGTAAGCGTCTCCGCCAGCCCGAAAGGATTTCCTATCGCTATTACCCATTCCCCTATTTCAAGCTTTGAAGAATCCGCTGTCTCCAGAAACGGCAGGTCTTCCGCGTCGATTTTGATAACCGCAACCTCGGATCTCGGGTCAGTCCCGACAAGTTTGGCTTCAAAGGTTCTTCCATCGTGCAATTTAACAGTGATCTTGTCTGAGTCGCCTACCACATGGTTATTGGTAAGAATATATCCGTCCTCGGTAATAATAAAACCCGAACCCCACCCCTGGACGACCCTTCTCTGCGTCCGCGGTTGCCCGGGCTGACCCCGGAACCTGTCGAATCCGAAGAAATCAAAAGGATCATTGAACTGAAAAGGGGAGTAACCCTGAACAGCAACTTCCTTTTCCACGGTTATGAAGACCACCGCCGGCATGGCCTTCTTCGCCACTTCGGAGAACGCCTTGCCGGTCCGCTTAAGTATCGCGATATCATTTTCGCCGGCGACATCAGTGGCGAAGCAGAAGTTGGAAATGACAAGTCCGACAGTAAGCGCAGAAATAGAAATATGTTTTTTCATCGTTAAAATAACCCTCCTGAATTTTTTAATGAATCTATGCCGCTATCCTGCTCTATTCATGTAACTTCAATTTTACATCAGTGTAGAAACACTGTTCAATCAAAAGTATGAACAAACAGACCTGAGCGGAGTTTCGGTTCAAACCAGGTGCTTTTCGGCGGCATAATTTCTCCTGAGTCCGACACATCCATGACCTGCTCAATACGTACCGGATGCAGAGAAAAAGCTATTGCTGCCTTGCCGCTGTCAACCATTTCAGCCATTTTTGCTGCGCTGCCTGCGCCTCCCACAAAAACCAGTCTGTCATCCGTGCGCGGGTCCTGAATGTTCAGAACAGGTTCCAGGATCTCCCGTTGCAGCACGCTGGCGTCGAGCGCAGAGAGGGGATCGTCGGATTTCGGAGCAGAATCTTCTTTCGCAATAAGTTCATACCATTCTGACCCGGCATACATTTTCATGCCCGAACCCTGATCGGTCTCCGGGCCGGAGCCATTGCGCAGATCGAATTTCTCCTTCACCTTTTCAACAAACTGCTCCCTGCTCAACTCGCCAAGGTCAGTGATACAGCGGTTGTAGGGCAGCACCCTGAGCTGCCCGGCCGGAAACAAGACGGCCATAAACCAGTTGTATTCTTCATCGCCACAGCCCTGCCTCAATTCCGCATTGCGTGCGGCTGCTGCGGCGCGATGATGTCCATCGGCTATGTATGCTGCCGGTATGTCCTGAAAGAGAGCTAATATTTCCGATGGCTCCTCAACCTTCCATAGCTTGTGCTGAACACCGTCGGGCGCCGTAAAATCATAGAGCAGTGTGCTGTCTTTCGCTTCTTCGATAGAAGCAACCAGCCTTTGGTCATCCCGGCATGTAAGAAAAACCGGACCGGAATTCGCATTCAATGCCCGCATATGTTTCGCGCGATCGTCCTCCTTATCACTGCGGGTGCGCTCGTGTTTCCTGATAACGTTGCTGTTATAATCATCCACGTGACAACAGGCTACGAGCCCGGTCTGAGTATGTTCACCCGTGACCTGAGAGTAGACATATATGCAGGGCTCGTTCTCGCGCGCCAGGTGGCCCTGGTCAACCATGTTTTTCAAATTCTCGGCCGAGGCGCGGTATGCCTCCTTGGAATGAGGGTCGCGTATAGAATCCCGGCTTGCCTC
The DNA here is from genome assembly GCA_964440205.1 of uncultured Victivallaceae bacterium. Classification (GTDB taxonomy): domain Bacteria; phylum Verrucomicrobiota; class Kiritimatiellia; order UBA8416; family CAYSRM01; genus CAYSRM01. Next base: position 9,033 of record CAYTRK010000025.1, on the reverse strand, counting down.
AGGTCGGATAACCTTCATAAAACTTCGGGGACATTCCTCAATGATGCGTCTGGCTTCCTCCAGACTGACAACATCATACGGCGGACAGCTCACCTCGGAAGCAAGCTCTTCCGGCGGTCTCAGTGCACGAAAAGATTTAATCTGCAACACAACTTCTCCTTTCAGGAAAGTTAAATAAGCAGGCATTATAATACCTGTTATTATGATAATGTAAATTGCATTCCCATCGTACTTTTTTCATTTTATTGGTGAATGCTTGAAACGGGGCACAACAAGTGTAATATGATGTTTTAAGTTGTCTTACCCCGCAGAAGCAGATGCATCAGGGCGACAGATAGAGATGGCCAAAAACGATAAAAACTGTACAATCGCAGAAGCGCCGCGAGCACATGATACTCTCGTGTGCGTTGACTCGGACGGTTGCGTGTTTGACACAATGGAAATAAAGCAAAAGCGTTGCATCCAGCCGCGCATCGTCTCGCACTGGAACCTCGAACCAATCAGGCAACATGTCCTTGAAACCGCAGAATTCGTGAACCTGTATTCTCAATGGCGCGGTACAAACCGGTTTAAGGCTTTGCTGTTGGTCTTTGACTTCCTGCGAGAACGACCTGAGGTTGAAGCTTCCGGCATTGCGATACCGGAATTCTGTGAACTTCGAAAATTCGTTGAATCAGGCTGCCCTCTCGGCAATGCTTCGCTCGCCGCAGAAATCGCGGCAACAGACAACTCCGAGCTGTCATCGGTTCTGGAATGGAGTATTTGCGTGAACAACGACATCGAAAAAGTCGTAACCGATGTGCCGCCGTTCCCCTGGGCAGTGAAAGGACTGGATAGAATCCGGGAAAACTCCGACAGCGTCTGCATATCGCAGACTCCACGCGAAGCGCTTCTGAGGGAATGGCGGATGCATGAAATCGATACCCGCGTGTCTCTCATAGCAGGGCAGGAAGCGGGGACAAAAGAGCATCAGATCCAGATGGCCTCCATGAACAGATACAGCAAAGATAATATCCTGGTAATAGGCGACTCAATGGGCGACCTGGCGGCAGCAGATGCATGCGGGTCCTGTTTCTTTCCCATCGAACCGACCAGGGAAAATGAATCATGGCAGTTCTTTTGCGAACAGGCTTACAGCAGGTTCCTTTCCGGTGGTTACACGCCTCAGTATCAGGCTAACCTTGTGGATCGATTCAAAAAGTTGCTGCCTTCACAGCCACCGTGGCTGGGCGGGAGTGTTAAAAATGACATGAAAAATTATAAAACGAGGGAATCGGAGGACAACTACGGCGACGACTACGGATTACGAAGATAGCTGTCAGGTTTCACAATATCGGCTGGACACAAAGGAGAATGGGTGAAGGGTTACGTTCAGGTATACACAGGAAACGGAAAAGGTAAGACGACCGCCGCGCTGGGCCTGGTCATGAGGGCCGCTGGCGCAGGACTGAAGTCCTACTTCTGTCAATTCATAAAAGGACAGCCTTCATCAGAGCTGGAAATTCTCACCAACAGACTGCCGAATGTGACCTGCGTACAATATGGACTCGGACGCTTCCTTCCGCCCGGCAAGGACCCTTCCCGGGCGGACATCGAGGCGGCTGATAAAGGACTCAACGAGCTGAGAGAGGCTATGCTCACCAGCAATTACAACATCGTGGTTGCCGACGAGATTAACGTTGCCATAAAAATGGGCTTGCTGACAATGGAACAGGTCTGCAAGCTCATAGATGGCAAGCCGGAGAGTGTGGAGCTGGTTCTGACAGGTCGTGACGCACCGACGGAAATTATTGAAAAAGCCGATCTTGTAACCGAGATGCGGAATATTAAGCATTATTTCGACAAAAATATCGGCGCCAGAAAAGGAATCGAATACTAGCCAAAAAGACAACGGAGGCGGAACAATGCAGAATTTTCCAGAACAGAAGACTAAAGACCTGAGCAAGGCTTATGATTGCGCCAGCGAGTACTATGCGGCATATGGCGTGGATTCAGATAAGGCAATTGAGTATGCCCTTACTGTGCCGGTATCCGTCCACTGCTGGCAGGCGGACGACGTTCAGGGCTTTGAGCGGCAGTCCTCGTCAGAAGACGGCGGCATCATGGCCACGGGCAATTACCCTGGCAGAGCAAGGAACGGCGCAGAATTGCGTCAGGATCTGGACAAAGCGCTGGAGCTGCTGCCGGGTCAGCACCGAATCAATGTTCATGCTTTTTACTGCGAACAGGAGCAGTCGGCGGTCGATCGTGATTCACTGGCCCCCGAACACTTCTCGCAGTGGGTATCCTGGGCTGTGGAAAAAAACATTGCGCTGGACTTCAACACTTCCTTCTTTGCCCATCCCAGGGCCGCCGATGGCTTTACGCTGTCCCACCCGGATAAGGCTATCCGTGATTTCTGGATCAGGCACGCCGTAGCTTGCCGTTTCATTGCCGAAGATTTCGGTAAAAAAACCGGATATCCCTGCATTCTGAATCATTGGACCCCGGATGGTTCAAAAGATGTTCCCGCCGACCGATGGTCGCCCCGGGAACGGCTGGCTCAATCAATGGACACGATCATGAGCGAATCAAAAGGCGTTGACCCCGGCTTATGCAAAGACGCTATAGAGAGCAAATTGTTCGGGATCGGAAGCGAGTCGTATGTAGTCGGTTCAGCCGAGTTCTGCAACCACTACGCGTTGACAAGGAACATTATGTACTGCCTCGACATGGGACATTTCCATCCCACCGAGACAATAGACGACAAGATATCCGCCCTGCTCCAGTTCCATCCCGAAATTCTGATTCACGTCAGCCGCCCGGTCAGATGGGATAGCGACCATGTTGTCCTCTTTAATGACGAACTTAGAAATGTCTTTCTCGAGATCGCCCGCGGCGCAGCCTGGGACAGGATCAGAATAGCCCTGGATTTCTTTGACGCCAGCATCAACCGCATAGCAGCGTACATCATCGGGGCCAGGGCCGCCCGAATGGCAATCTTGTATTCCCTGTTAGACCCTGGCGCCGCACTGAAGGAATCTGAAGCAGAAAACCGGTGCGCCCGCCGGCTGGCCCTGCTTGAACAGATGCGCGTAATGCCGTTTCAGGCTGTATGGGATACGCTGTGTGAACGTTCTGACGTGCCGCGCGGGTTGGCCTGGATGAACGAAATAGAAAAATATGAACAGGAAGTTTTAAGCGGCCGACAATAATCACAACTTTCCTCGCTGTAGGAAACAACCTCTCGGAGACAATATTTATGATGAACCACAAAGTATGCCTGGCGGTGGATATAGGAGCGGGAAGCGGAAGAGTTGTCGCGGGAATTCTTGAAAAGGAATGTCTTAGACTCGAAGAGGTGCACCGTTTTCCGAACGATCCGGTAAACTTGACCGGATCGCTTCACTGGAATGCGCCCGGCTTTTTTGCGGAAATAAAGAACGGCATACGCAAGGCTGCTGAAAAATACGGCAAAGCCCTGACAAGCGCGGGTGTAGACACTTGGGGAGTCGATTACGGCTATCTTGATCGAAACGGCCGTTTACTGGGAATCCCGTTCTGTTACCGCGATCCTAGAACCGAGGGTGTGAGTGAAAAGATTTTTGACATCATGCCATCAAGGGAAATCTACCGGATCACGGGCATTCAGTTCATGTTCTTCAACACATTGTACCAGCTCTACTCGGAAGTCCTTGATGGTTCTCCAATCCATGATATTGCCGATCGTCTTCTTTTTATGCCCGATCTCATCAATTACTGGCTTACCGGGGTGAAAACAAACGAGCGCACAATTGCCAGCACAAGCCAGATAATGGATGCCCGCTCCGGGTTATGGGCTGAAAACATCTTAAACAAACTTCGTATTCCCTCTTCATTTCTGGCTGATCCAATTGATCCGTGCAGCAGCATCGGGCATTTACTGCCGGATATTGCGGAAGAGACAAGAGCAGACCGGCTGAATATAGTTGCGCCCGGATGTCACGATACCGCTTCTGCTGTTGCCGCAGTTCCCGCCTCCGGCAGCAACTATGTATACATAAGTTCGGGAACATGGTCGTTAATGGGTTTCCTGTCAAAAGAGCCTGTAATTACGGATAAGAGCTTTGAGTACGGTTTCACCAACGAGAGAGGAGTTGAGGACGATTACCGTATCCTTAAAAATATCTCCGGTCTATGGCTCGTTCAGCAATGCCGCAAGACATGGGCGCTTAAAGACCGGGACATGAATTACGACACACTCACTTCCCTTGCCTCCGCGGCAAAACCGTTCGCAGCAGTCATTGATCCGGACTGGTCCGGATTTGCAAAACCCTGTGATATGCCGGCTCGTATAGAAGAATTCTGCAGAGAGACCGGCCAGAGACCTCCCGTGGATAAAGGCTCTATTGTGCGCACTGCGCTTGAGGCTCTGGCTTTGCGTTATCGGTCGGTCCTCTCGTACATAGAAGAACTTCGGGGCGAAAGAATTGATATTATCCATATTGTAGGCGGCGGCTGCCTGAATAAACTTCTCAACCAGTTTGCGGCCAACGCGACAGGCAGACGGGTTGTGGCAGGACCGGCTGAAGCAACAGCAACCGGAAACATACTGACCCAGCTACTGGCAGACGGCATGATCTCATCCCTTCAGGAAGGAAGGGAACTTGTTAAGAAGTCCATTCAGACCGATGTGTATGAACCTTCTGACCGCAATCAATGGGAAGACGCATATTCACGTTACGTCAAGATAGAAGGCCGATAAAACTGCATCATGGGTTAAGCTGCTGATCTGAGGGCCTTTACTGATAAGGACTTATCTGCATGATTTTGGGGATTGAGGTACATTGGCGGCATCAATCTTTATTTCTCATTTATAACTGTTATTTTCTCTGCGATTTCCGGGTCCGGGTCAAAGATATTCATGAATCCCGGTGTAGCAAAAAAGCAAGGCGGATTAGAGTCTGTAGCAAACAACGCCTCACCCCCCGCACGCTCCAGAGTTACGATTCCGGTCTTCATTCCCATAACAAAAAGGATCGTGGAGAGTGCGTCGGCATCAACAGCGGTATCAGCTATAACCGTAACCTGTGCCATACCTTGTACGGGCACCCCGGTTCTCGGATCTATGATATGAGCAAACTTGTTGCCCTCTATCTCTACAAACCTTTCGTAGTTCCCTGATGTAGCGACCGCCATGCCGCTGGAAAGGGAAATGCGGCCAAGCACCGTTCCTGCGACAAAAGGATTCCGCACCCCGATGCGCCACGGTTTTCCTTCCGATCTCGCCCCTTCGCATCTCAGGTTGCCCCCAATGCCCACAATAAAATCCGAAGTCCCCAGCGCCTTCAACTCTTCGTAGCACCTGTCTACGGCATAGCCTTTGGCAATGCCACCCAGATCCAGTTCCATTCCTTTCTGTTCAAGAGAAACAACTGCAGCAGGGTTTGTGTGATTTCCGCTTTTGCTTTTGAAACTCCGGATATTTATCTTCCGATAATCCACCAAATGCCTTACGGATTGAATTTCTTCGGCAGTCGGGTCTTGTTCAGGGCTATCCCCGCACCCAAAGCCCCATATTTCCGCCATGGGACCGACCGTGGGGTCAAAAGCTCCTTTCGAAAGCTGAGCATATTGAACGGCCGACTGAAGAACCTCGAGCGTGTCATCCGAAACCCTAACACCGTCTTTGCCGGCAAGCCGCGAAATAGCGGACAGTTCACTTCCATGCCGGTATGTGCTTAGCCGGCCTTCCAACTCTTCTGTAGTTTTTTCGCAGACATCCACGAAACCGTCAGCTTGCTCGCCGGCTTCAGCAGGCAACGTAAGATTGGCAATCGTGCCCATGCACTGCCAGCTCCTGCGGGCAGTCGCGGATTCGTCAGGATTAGAACAGCCAAAAAAAAAGACCGAATTCGTCAGGATTACAAAGGTAATAAGCGGATTTTTCACAACACAAATCTCTCTGCTTCTTTCCGTAATTCTTCCGCCTCTCCGCCTCGTCCTACCTTCTCAAACACGTCAGCGACTTCCTGAATAAAATTCGAATACGCCTGCCGGATATAGGCATTGTCATAAGTCTCCAGCATCTCCCGGTAAAAGGCGCGGGCCTTCGGAAAAACCTCGGGCATCGGTTCGAGACGGAATGTCTCTTCTCCGGGGCTGTACACCAGACGACCCTGTTGAATCACATCTGCCAGAACCTGCAGCAGCATCCGATTGTTGGCAAACACATCTCTGCCCTCAGCCGCCTCCTTCTTTCCGAGATACGCCCAGTAAAGCGCTTGCGCCTGCGGAGTGCGCCAGTCAAGCGGTCCGTACAAACTGTCCACCTCCTCCATTATCTGTGGCAACAGCTTATATTGTTTTTTTAATTTTCGCCTCATCCGCGAATCGTTCCGAAGCTTCGCATAATCGGAAAAACCATCTTTAAAAAATTCGGACATCTTTTCTGCCAAGGTCTTCTTGAAATAAAGATGAGCAGGGTCGGCGCTGCCCCCAATCTTATGCTGAAATATCCAGCCCAGATTGACATACAACTCAGGATCGTGGGGGTTGTACGGAATTCCTTTGTCTCTGAGAAGTTGTATCCCGTTCTGAACCCAACGCCACTTGTCTTCTTCCCGGGGCATAAACACACTTATGTTGTACGCCATATTCCAGGCATGAAACCCCCAGATATCCGTATGCCGGGGTTCAAGCTTGGTGATCCAGTCGGAAAGCTGGACAAGTTCGAATATCTTTCCTGAATCCTGAAGATCAACCATCCGCACCCAGAGCATATCGGCAACCAGGCCCCTGAACCCGCCCAGCGCCACCATACTGAACGCCACCAGCGGCGACATTTCCGTATACTGCCGCATTTCCCCTGAATCGTGACTGCGGCGCATACCAAGGACAATGTTGTGCTGCAGGGCTGCCGCCGCAAAAAAGCAAACACAAATCACCGCAATTACAGATGCGGGTAATCTCTTTCTTGTTTCCGGCTCCATAGTCCTATTTGAATTCCTTTCCTGAAAACACAATCCCGGCCAGACACGCCAGAAGCAAAGGCACAGTAAGTCCCATTATAAGCGCCGCCTCGAATGTCAGCTCCCACGAAACAATGCGGCCATCCGACAACCTGGCCAAAATATCAAACCTGGCAAGCGGCTCAAAAATCATGGAAAGCCCTTCCGCAAAGCTTTCCATCGCCTCTTGAATAAATCCGGATTCAGCAGACTCCCCGTGATGATGATGCACATAATGCGCCGCGGAATATCTGAAATACTCGGCAAGCAGCGTAACAACCGCCACGCAGGAACTCACAAAAGCGGCCACCGGAAAACTGAAACACACGCCTGCAGTAAGGCCGGCTGCAGCTATCATTCCAAGCTGGCAGAACACAACAACAAAACTGCGGAGAAGATTCATTTCAAATGTGCCGGTCTTTATCATAAGGGTAACACCCCCGTCAGGATCGAACATAACCGTAGATACGTCTTTGCCTTCAGCGTTTGAATACAGCGCTTCAATGTCCGTATAACGGCCTTGTATATTCTCTGCCGCCGGATGAAAGACAGCCATGGGGATATCAAACGAATACTTCCCGCTAATATAGTCCAGAATCTCGCGGGTATAACTGTTTGTTGTTCGGCTCCCGCAGGTTAACCTCCAGGTCCCTGAAGCCTGCAACCTCTCCAGTCCCGGAGTCCTGAATTTGAATTCCAGGGAACAATACTCCGACTGCCTGCGGATAAATTCTACAGGAACCCTGAAAATCCACTTTCTGGATTGGCCCGGCGATACCGTGTAATGGCGAAAATGCATCCGCCTTTTGACTTCCGCAACAATCTGGCGGTCAGTCGCGCCCGAAGGTATGTCTTCATTCCTCCTTAACTCTTCGAGCTTTTCTTTCGCTTTGCGCGTAAAATCCGTGTTGATCGGCAGAAATGCCCGGCGCGCTGTCACCACCCTTGTCCTCGCACGGCGAAGCTGGCCTTCGTTTGAGGCTGATGCCATTCTCACGGATACAACTGCATAAACCAGGAGGAATGCTGCCGCCAGAGCGACGCCATTCAGCGCCATTATCCCAATCCACTTGCCGAGCCAGATTTCAATCTTCCGCACAGGCTTTGTAACAACAATGTGTATTCTTCGGTCCGCCACTTCTCTGGAAACCGCGCCGCACGAGACCCATAGCGTAACCACCGCCAGGATAAGAAAGGCGACTACAAGAGAATACCTGATCGTCACAGACAGCTCACCGGCAAGAACCCCGTCTCCCTGGATCAAGAGCGAAACAGCGGCGACTGAAAACATAAAGAACACGCCCGTGCAGGCCACCGCCCCAGACCTCACCAGCTTCATGACAGTGTCATTTGCTATTGCAGATATTCTTCGCAGCATAACTGTATCCCGGTTAACCGGCTTGACGCAGAAACGAAGGGATACGTTCCTGCCCGGGTGCGGGCTCCTCTTCTGTGTTTGCGGAAACATCCTCAAACACTCTGACAAAGAAATCTTCGAGCCTTATTGAAGGATGATCGACAATAGGCTCCTCTCCAGCCTTTTTTGCGGCAATCTTGATAAGCGCTCTAAGATCCTTTTCGGATAAGGCCGGAACATTAAACCTGATGCGCCCCGTTTCCTCCAGCAACTCTTTGACTCCACCATGCGCTCTGGTACGGCCCGCGTAAAGGATAGAGATGTTGTCACACACATCTTCAACATCTGCGAGTAGATGGGAAGACAACACAATTGTCTTCCCTTGAAGGCGTAAATCGCAGAGAAGCCTTTTAACACGTCGGCAGGCAATCGGATCCAGACCCGCAGTCGGTTCATCAAGAATGATCAGCTCTGGATTATTGATTAGAGTCTGGGCCAGGCCTACCCGCCGGGCCATACCTTTGGAAAACTCGCTTATTGGCCTGTCGGCATCGCGAATCAGCCCTACCAATGCAAGAAGTTCCTCTATCCTTTGATCAAGATCGGTTCTGTTAATCTCAAACAGACGCCCGTAAAAATGCAGCGCCTCCCTTGCGGTCAGGTATTTATGCAAATAAGACTCTTCCGGAAGATAGCCGATTTTTTCTT
>CAYTRK010000024.1:0-15611 GCA_964440205.1 uncultured Victivallaceae bacterium | reverse complement strand
GCGTGATCACCCGGTCGCGAGCCGGCTCGCTGATGCCGAGGTCTTCCATATATACTGGAGTCGGGCGCCGGCTCCGGCCAGGCCGCAGGCTCGGCAACAAGGGATGTTACCGGGGATTTCAGGCTCATGCGCGAATATTATCCCGGCGACAGCCCGAAGCTTATCTCGTGGCCGGCGTCGCAGAGGAGACGAAGACTGCTGGTCAGGGAAATGGAGCAGCCTGAACCTCAACGCTTCACGGTTCTGTTCCACAGTTTTCAGCCTCCCAACGTTGTGCTATCCCGCCGCTCCTTCGAAAATTCACTGGAAATTCTGTCCGGCATATTTGTTCATCTTATTGAAAACGGTCTGCCAATAGTCTTTCTGGCCTCCTTCAACAACTGGTCCCCGGTCGATATAGGCGCGGACAGTCAGTCGCAAAAAAAAGTGTTTGAGTTGCTGGCTTCGGCCGAGATGAAAACGTGTAAGAAACAGATCGATTTCACAGAAATCCTTAAACCCCAGTTCACAATCAATACTTCGGTTATGATTTTGAGCAACACTCCATTGCGTTTCTGGCAACACATGGCATCAGGCCTGCGAATGCCTGTGTTCTGCGCGGATAACACAGAAGGAAGAGCCGTTGCGCTCGAAAGGTAACAGGCAATGTCATTCATTCTGGCTCTTGTGATCATCGGGTTTGAGGCCTGCTGCTGGCGAATAGGCCGCCCAGGGACACTCCAGCGGGCAGCTACCATGGTAATTATCCTTTGCATGTCGGTTTTGTTTGCAAGCGCGCTCAGCCGTCAGCTTCAACCGGTCTCCGAAGCCTGTCGTTCCAGCCTTGCAAAACTCGTGACGGGTCAGAACGGGTCCGACGGGGCTGTTACAGGTGAAGAAACTCAAAACGCGCAATCTCCGGGACCGCGCCGGGCTGTTCGCGCACAACTTGACCTGGCGATGACATATGATCTCGATTTGCCGCATTTACCTGTAATGCATGTGGCTTTTGAGAGGGAAAACATTTCGAAGGCATTCGTTTCAGGAAGGCTGTATGTGCGCACGGATTCCTTTGACTACTTTGCGGATCGAAGCTGGCTGGTTCGAAAGGATCCCATCTTTATTTATGATGCTGATGACGGCAAGCCGGACGACACAGTGTCGCTGGCAGGATCGAAACCCGAAGACATCCGGTATACTGTCTATATCCGGGATAAGCTTTCCGCTCTGCCTCATATCTTTCCCGTGGTTTCAATTGATTTGCCGGTGATTGTAAAGCGCCCCAACGACGTGCTGGCCCGGCCGATCTCAGTTAAAGGAGAGTTTATCTTCTATCGGGCATCGTCGCGTGTCACTACTACGAAAGATAAAACTGACATTTCTTCCGATAGGGATGTGACAAATTCTAATTATCTCCAGATGCCGCCTACACCACTTGCCGAACGCATACGCTCGCTTACACAGTCAGCGCTTCGGGACACATCCGGCGCAATCGCAAAGATAGAAAAGCTCAGAAGGTTTCTGAAATCAGAATTCGAATATTCATTGAAAGTCATGAATCCCGACGATCTGCATCCGGTGGAGAATTTTCTGTTTGAAGAGAAAAAAGGCCATTGTCAGCTTTTTGCGACCGCATTTACGCTGATGCTGCGTTGCGCCGGCTTCCCTGCAAGAATCGGCGTCGGATACTGCGGCGGAGAATATGATGAGGCGCGCAGGATATACACCTTTTACAGGGACGATGCGCATAGCTGGACGGAGGTGTATCTTGCCGGTCAAGGCTGGGTAATTGTTGACGCAACACCGGAATCACCACTTGCTCCCGCCGCTCCCAGGACTGCGAGCCTGACCACATCTTTCAGCCCCGGTGAAGCGGTAGATCTGGCTGACGCCATAGCTTCATCTTCGCTGATGTCCGATGCCGCGCATAAAAAGACCGATTCAGCCCTCCGTCTAAATACTTACGGGGTAGTCATCCCCGCAGCTCTGTTGATTCTCCTCGGCATAGTCGCGCTGTTTGCAGGCAGAGGCGGCAGCATGACTACAGGCAGCATGTCAGGTCGTCGTTCCGCCCTGCCAGGCTATCTCAGGACTTTTCTGCGCCGTTTTGCCAGGGCCGGGCATCCGAAGAAGCCGGGTGAGACTTTGCAGGAATATGTGCACAGACTCAAGCGCCTGGGCTTGATCACAGGTGAATACGATGAAATGACCGCCTACACGTACCGTGTCATCTACGAGGGCGCCGAGCGCGATCCGCCCTACGAGAGACGCATGAAGATTCACAGCCCCCCCATCCCCGAAAATAAGGCTCGCAGGAAAGCAAATTTCCATTGGCATTGGCCTTTCGCTTGATTCTTCATGGAGAAGAGGAGAACTCATGTCATGCGGCAGCGCTTTCCACGCTCTCACTACGAAATCCTGTGAGATATGCGTGTACGAGTACGGAAGAACCCCAAATCGCGTACTCGTACAAATACTCGTACACTCGAATCTCCCTCTTGCTGAAACGTTGGGACACTACTGAACGATAACAATATATTGACCCTACCCTGTCCTGAGCTATCATAAACGCATGAGTGAAGTAGATTCCACTTTTGATATAATATGCAGAAAGCTTCCGGAAAACGGAATTGATTTTCTGCTTATAGGCGGGCATGCCGTCAACCACTACGGCTATACTCGCGCTACCCAGGATATCGATTTCATGATTGCAACACACCAAACTGAAAAAGTTCGAAGAATCATGAAAGACGCAGGGTTTACCAACATCTCTGTACATGATATCGTTTTGTTTTTTAATCGCCCCGATGAAGCCCTTCGAGTAGACTTTCTCATAGTTGACAAGGAGACTATGTCAACATTACTAGAAAATTCGAAAGAAATCGTTTACTTAGAAAAGCGTCGCATCAAAGTGCCAGCATTGAAAGACCTGTTGGCCATGAAGATATTCGCCATTGCAGGCAGCCAATCCCAGCGTGGAGATAGGGATCTAATGGACGTTGTCCATCTTGCAGTCATAAACGAACTAGATTTTGGATCTGACATCAGACCACTCTGCGCCGAATTCGGCGACGATAGTTTGTGCGAGGAACTGCGGAATAGAATCACGGAATTAAATGATGCTTAGGTTTCCGAAAATACCCGACATACCCGACCCGCCTCAGAGAAGGATGACGCTCAGGGAATATGCCCGATTCAGTGAGTTATGCCTCAAGAGCAACCGGCACATAACTCCGGAAAACTGCCTGACAACAAATAACAGAGAAGCGTACATGAAGAAACGTTTCCGTATTCCGGCATCCTCCGAAACCAGGGACCAAGGAGGATAACTCGCGTAATATCTGAATATGGGGGTTAAACTCAGGCGTTACTTCAAAACGATTTCAAGTTGTTCATTCTGATTGACCACAAGCCATTCGTGTGCTAATATACCTCTCGTAAGCTTGTAAATTTCAGATTCGGAGACAACCTTGCGCCAGACTCGATCTTTTTTATCAAGTGTCAGGTTATTGCCGCGGCCCGGATTCCCGGGCGTAACGGCATTTCTGCTTCTTTTCCTGTTCATAAATTTCTGCAACACATTTGCCGCTACTGTTTATGTTGACGCTACCGCTACCGCGGGGGCCGGCACGGGGTTGGACTGGCCCAATGCATTTACAAATCTCCACGACGCTCTGAGCGCGGCTGTGAGCAACGACCAGATCTGGGTGGCGGCAGGAACATATGCTCCCACAACCGGAACAAACCGCAACGCAACATTCCAGATGCGCAATGGAATAGATATTTACGGGGGGTTCAGCGGTATAGAGACCAATATCTCCGACCGTGATTGGCGTCGTAATGTCACAATACTCAGCGGCGACCCGTTTTATGACGACACAGGCTTTTTAAACAATTTTGAGAATGTTTATCATGTCGTAACCGCAACGAATAATTGCGCCATAGACGGTTTCGTAATTCGAGGCGGACATGCCGAAGGCGTAGAGGGAAGCGGCGGCGGAATGATCGCGGTCAACTGCAATTCACTGCGCATCTCGAACTGTGTATTCACATTCAACCAGGCTGAAGCCGGAGCCGCGCTATACATTGAAGCCTGCTCTCCTCTTATTCAGAAATGTGTCTTTACCGCCAACCGGGCTTTCGGAACTGCCAGCAGCATGGGCGGAGCTATCGACGCATGGCAGGCTGCCATGACCGTCAGCAACTGCGTCTTCAGCGGAAATTCCGCGCTCGCAAACGGAGGCGCGATGACCATGTCGGATTGTTCGCCGTTAATAGCCAACTCCGTCTATGTCGGCAACCAGGCAATAAGCAACTCGGGCGGAGCTATCTGGTTCGACATGGGTTCGCCTGTTATCAGAAACTGCACTCTTGCCGACAATGCGGCAAACAACAGCTTGGGCGGGGGCATCTATGCCTTCCAGTCAAACTACAGCATCGAGAACTCCATCCTTTGGGGCAACCGGGACTCCGCCTCTACAAACCAGATTTATAACGAGACCAGCGCAACCTCGACCGTCGCCTATACATGCATCGAAAGCGGTCTGCCCGGCATCATCGGCCCCTATAATGACGGCATGGGCAATATCGGCAACGATCCGCTTTGTGTAAACGGCTCCGCCGGTGGCTGGACTTCCGATCCGGTATTCGACGCCTTGCGCTATCAGAGTTCTATCCAGGATTTCGGCGGCGGCTGGATGCCCAATGAGCTGGCCGGAAAATTCATTCAACTCGACGACATGAACCCTGAAATAATGCTCATTGCGAGCAACACAACCGACAAGGTGTTCGTCTGGGGCGATCTGTCAGACAGAATGCTGATGTCCATGAGCTACCAGATCAAGGACTACCACCCCAAATCCATGGCCGGCCACTGGGAAACCGGCCTCGGGGTATGGGCCAATGACACAATAGACAGTCCCTGCATAGACGCAGGCGACCAGGCTAGTGCGTTCGCCAACGAACCCGCCCCCAACGGCGGAGTAATCAACATGGGCGCTTACGGGAATACACAGGAGGCTTCAAAGAGCGAAGTAGCCGACCCGATCTGGTTCGAAATATACAATGTACAATCTCCCGTTTTCACCAACCAGCCGCTTGATTTCGGTGTACGGGTGTGGAAAGGAACAAACATATTTTCCTCGTACACAGGAAAAGTAATGTTTGCCTCCAGCGACACAGACGCAATGCTTCCGCCGGACTACGCATTCACCACAGGCGACGCGGGCGAGCACGTCTTTTCAGGCGGAGCCACGTTTTCCGAAAGCGGTTTCCATTGGCTCGATGTGGAAGACGTCGACAACCCCTCGGCCACCGGCAACAGAGAAATTGCCGTATTTGCCGGGACCACAATAGCCCCTGAAGCATTCATGATCTGGGACATAACCGATCCGATAGACACAGGCCGCTGGACACGCGTTTCGGTGGCAGCTGTCGATCACCAGATGAACATTGCAACCGGTTACGCGGGCACGGTCAACTTCACTTCCAGCGACACCAGTGCATGGCTTCCGGAATTCAATTCGGGTTCATACACATTCCTTGCAACTGATCTCGGTGTCAAAACCTTTACCAACGACCTGCAATTCAACACTATCGGCGAACACTGGCTGAAAGTGACCGACAATATCTATACCGAAACGTGGGGAAAGGTATCGAGCATCAGCGTTCAGGGCAGCGGAACCGACGGGACTTCAGTCACGCACTTTGCGCTCAGCGATATTCCGTCCAGGACCCTGACCACTGATATTCACGATCTGGGCATAGAAGCGCGAGACCAGTACAACAGAACATTGGAATCATTCGTCGGGGATGTAACTATAGTGTGCAGTGACCCCATGGCCATGTGCCCTACCTCGTATACCTTCAATGTGTCGGATATGGGCAGATTTGAATTCTTCGACGCCGTCCAGTTCCAGACAACGGGCAACCAGTATATTGAAGTTTTCTGGAACTCGAATACAAATATCAAGGGCGGTCTCTACGATATTGTTGTCGAAGACGCAATGTCCGACGGGGGATTCTCCGTCGAGATGCCTCCTGCGGGTCTTGTGGGCGAGGCAATGTCTTTCACAGTGAAGGCAATTACCCATTCCGGGATAATCGATTCAAACTACACTGGAGACATTACCATTTATACCGAAGACCCGGGAGCTATTCATCCGGCAAACTACACGTTCACCACAGGAGACAACGGCGTCCATACCTTTACCAATGAACTCACTTTCTCCTCTACGGGCGATCAGTTCCTGGAAGTCTGGGACAATAACAATACCAGCCGCATGGGCAGCGGAGATATCGATATTTACAGCGACGGAGCTACCGAAACCACTCATTTTGTCATCGACATGGATCCCCGCCCCGCCCTGAGCGGCATGTGGAACCATACAATGATAATAGCCATGGGGGAAGGCAACCTGGTCAATACCGGCCACACAGGCCAGATCCAGTTCGATTCCTCCGACCCTGCCGCTTCTTTCAATGTTAACCCCCTCACGGGATTCAGCAACGGTATGGCTTTTGTTTCAAACCAGGTTCAGCTCAATACCCCCGGAGAACAACAGGTGACAGTACAGCTTTCGGCTGACACCAACGTCTATGGAAAAGTTGACACCATGGTTCTGGGCGGAGGAACAGTATACTACGTGGACGAAGCAAACGGCTCGGACGGCTTTGACGGGCTATCGCCGACTTCCGCATGGCAATCGATCAGCTACGGCTCCTCGTTCCTCTCTAACGGCGACACTCTAATCGTGGCGCCGGGAACCTATATGGAATATGTGCAGCTTACAGGACCTTCGGCGCCCGGCCTGCCCAAATCACTGGTCGGAGACATGGACGGCCACTATTTCGGGCGCCATGGCGAAGTGTTCATCGACAGTGGAGGCTTCCCGGCTATCGAATTGTACCAGCAGTCCGACACATTTATATCCGGTTTCGCAATGCTCGGCTATTCCGGCGCCACGGGTGTAGTAATCGAAGCATCTACAAACGTTTACCTGAAAGACAACTGCATAGAACATTGGGACACCGGAATATACGCAGTTAATACAACGGGGCTTGTCGTTCGGGCCAACCTTATAGAAGAAGGCATGTATGCCGGCATCGAGCTTTCCATGGATTGCCCCGGAGCGGTCATCAAGGAAAACGAGATACAGCAATGGGATTCTGGTGTAACAATCTACACCGGTTCCGACGGTTTTGTCATCGCCAATAACATGTTCCACAGCAATATGATGAATTCAGTGTATATCAGCGGTTCGCCCGGCAGTATTACCAGGAACCGCATTGAAGGCGGAGGAACCGGCATATATATCGAATCCCTGGCCAGCGTTGTCGATATTATGCACAACATAATATTCAAGACTGCAAACCCGGCAATTCACTTTACCTCAGCTGATCCCGGCAGCAAGGCGCTCTACAATACGTTGTACAGTAACGGCTCCGGTATAGACATAGACTTTACCGAAGGAGTCACCGTAAAGAACAACATATCGGTTTACAACTTCGGGGCAGGAATCGCGGCGGATGCCTCTTCCACAAACGGTCTTGTGCTGGATTACAATTGCGTCTTCAATAATTCCCCCGACTGGTCCGGCTCAGCCGTCCAGGGAAGCAACTCCATCTCTCTGGACCCTCAATTCGCAGATACCGCACCCGGCGTCGAGGATTTCCACCTCAAGAGCACGGCGGGGCGCGTGTCAGCTTCCGGATGGGTTACCGACACAGTGGATTCCCCGTGCATCGACGCCGCCGACCCTGCCGACCCGTTCAGCGATGAGCCGATGCCAAACGGAGGCAGAGCAAATATCGGCGCATACGGCAGCTCGCCTGAAGCGTCCCGGAGCCCGGTCTCGGATGTGACGATTGCCATCACCAGCCCGTACGGGGCCCCCACCCCGCCGCCCAGCGTATATACGAACGCTATCGGCTCAATCCTCACCAACTTGGTCACCTCCCCCGATACGCAGGGCACAACGCAGTATGTCTGCACCGGCTGGGCTATGACAGGCAACGAACCGGTCATCGGTACCAACAGCGCCATGACCATGACACACACGAATAACGCGTCGCTCACATGGCTGTGGTCCACCAACTACTGGCTTGATGTTCTGGCCAACGGACAGGGATCAGCGAACACAGCAAGCGGATGGTATCCGGCAACGACAAACTTAACACTACTGGCAACGCCTTCCAACGGATACAGCTTTGTTGATTGGACGGGCGATATTGTATCAACGAACAACCCACTGAATCTCACCATGGATCAGCGCTATTCGGTCACAGCAAACTTCAACCTCAATATGTACGATGTTACCGCTACAGCTCCGGTGGGTGGAAGTATTTCACCCACCGGAACATCCTGGGTGACATACAGCTCCAATATAGTCTATTCTATTACCCCCGACTCCAACTATCACATCACCGACGTAATTGTAGATTCAACTTCAATTGGTCCGACCAACAGCTACACGTTCGTCAATGTCACAAACGGCGGCCATACTATTGACGCAGTGTTTGGCATTGACCAGTACTCACTGGCTGTTTCAAGCAGCCACGGCACCGTAACTCCTGCACCGGGTGTCTACACGAATGCGTACGGTTCGGTACTAACCAACTCAGTGACAACGCCCGACACACAGGGCACAACCCAGTACGTGTGCAACGGGTGGGCAATGGCCGGGAACGATCCGGTCTCAGGCGCAGGCAACACAATGATCATGACCCACACCAACAACGCTTCTCTCACATGGCTGTGGTCCACTAATTACTGGGGCCAATGGCAGGTGGCAAGCGGCCAGGGCCAGATCGACCACTCCAGCGGATGGTATCCGGCGGAGACAAACTTCTCACTGCTCGCAACACCGAGCAACGGATACAGCTTCGTCAACTGGAGCGGCGACACTAATTCCGCGAGCAACCCCCTACCCGTTACAATGGGCCGGGCTTATTCGATCAACGCTAATTTCGCCATTGATACATACAGCATTACCGCTACAGCAGGTCCGGGAGGATCTATTTCTCCAAGTGGAACCGTGGTTATAGCCCACGGTTCCAACCGGACTTTCTCGATTTCTGCAGACGCCAATTACCATGTAGACAATGTTACCGTTGACGGAACACCGATCGGACCGACCAACAGCTACACCTTTGTGAACGTAACAAACAGCCACACTATCACAGCGACATTTGCGGTAGACACTTACACCCTGGGTGTGGCCAGCGCATACGGCGTCCCTACCCCGTCCGGAGTGACAACACATTCATGGAACAGCGTCATTAACGCCTCCGTGTCGGGTTCCCCTGTCATGAACGGCACAACCCAGTACGTCTGCTCAGGCTGGAGCGGAACTGGAGATGCAGGCAGCGGCACGGGAACCACTAACTCATTCAATATCACCCAGGATTCAACAATTACCTGGGCGTGGCAGCCTCAGTATTGGGGCCAGTGGCAGGTCGCAAGCGGTATTGGCCAGGTAAGCGAAGCAAGCGGCTGGTACAACTCCGGCGCAAATGTGTCCATTACGGCAACACCAAGCAATGGCTACCATTTTGCCGGATGGACAGGAGATGTCCCGTTGGCAAACACCAACGATAACCCCGTGACCCTGACCATGGACCAGGCCCGTGATATCTCCGTGAATTTCGAGCTCGACATCGGGGATGTCACAATAACCCTTTCGCCGCCGGACGCCGTTGCAGCCGGCGCGCAGTGGCGGTTGACATCCGGCCCGGACACGAGCTGGCATAACAGCGGCTTTGTCCTTACGGGCCTGCCGGGCGATCAGGCCCCTTACACAGCCACTTTCAACAATGTCACCGGATGGACCAAGCCCGGCGATCTGACAGGGATAGGAGTCACTCATGCCGGCCTTACCAGTAATGAGGTAAGTTACCTTACAGGCGATATGGCGCTTATCACCAGCGACACTTTCATGATGGGCATTTATAACGGAGATGGCGGGCATCAGGTGACTCTGAGCGATTTCTACCTCGACATTAAAGAAGTTACAGTCAACCAGTACCAGCAGTTCTGCAGCGATACAGGCAATCCCATGCCTCCCGCCCCTCCATGGGGATGGACTAATACCAACCTGCCTATCGTCAATGTAACCTGGCAGGAAGCAGCGGCCTATGCCGCCTGGGCGGGAAAGAGGCTGCCGACCGAAGCCGAATTCGAGTACGCCATGCGCAACGGCAATCCGGATTCACTGTACCCGTGGGGCGACTCAATAGGAGCCGGAAACGCAAATTACAACAACAACGTAGGCACGCCGACACAGGCAGGCAGCTATCCGGTCTCAAGTTACGGACTCTATGACATAGCAGGTAACGTCTGGGAATGGTGCAGTGACTGGTATGCCAGTTCTCTCACTGGACCGGTTACCGATCCTGCCGGGCCCGCCAGCGGCGAATACAAGTGTATACGAAGCGGATCGTATATTAACAGCTCACTGCGACTGCGATGCGGGCCAAGATTCCATGTCGAAAGGCTCGGCACAAGATACAACGACCTGGGCTTCCGCTGCGCAGCCGACGCGGTTTCAGGCGATGCATTGCCGGAAGAAACCGACGCCGATTCGAACGGTATTCCTGAATGGTGGCAGCAATGGTACTTCGGGCTTGCCGTAGGATCGGACAGCAGCGGATTCGACGCAAACGCCGACTCAGACGGTGACGGACTTGATAATTACGGTGAATATGTTGCCGGAACCGATCCAACCAACACTGTGTCCGTGCTCAAGATGGAAAAACCGGAGGCGGATAAAGACGGTTTCATTATTACCTGGCCAAGCGCGCCCGGAAAACTCTACACAATCGAACGATGCAAAAACCTGACCGACGGGTTCAGTTCGATTGCCGAAAACATATCAGCCACGCCTCCAGTAAACTCGTACCGGGACACCACGAGAACAGAAGAAAAGACATTCTTCTACAGGGTCAAGGTCCAACAGTAAAGAATCCGCGCAATCGAATGCAGCCTGAAATCAGGCGACTCCCGCCCGCTTAAGCGCTTGTAACCCCCCGCGAAGAACTCCGGCGTTAAAACCCATTTGTGTAAGAAGGAATGCAGCCGTAGAACTCTGGCGGCCGTTCTCGCAATAGCAGATATATAGAGCATCCTTATCCAAATCCTCGGAACGCTCGCGTATTTCTTCCAGCGGAATAATAAGCGAACCATGCAAACGGGAGTCCTTCCCTTCTTCAGCGTCCCTTACGTCAATCCACTTCGCGCCCGCGGCAATCTCCTTCTGCGCCTGAGCCGCAGAATACCAGGTCAACAACGGTTCCTTAACATGCTCCTCAAAAGCCTCTTTCGACAGGCGCATCAACATTCCGTCAGAAGTCATGGTCACCGTAGCATTTCGTTTCGCATTCGAAATCAACGCCTCTTCACCCATGCCTGTGGGTTCCACCAGTTGAGCAACCACCTCCTCCTTGCCGGTCTTATGAAGTCTGCGTTTCACATCCGCGGTCCCTTCCACCAGAAGATAATAGTAGTCTCCTTCATCACCCTCACGTATGATTACATCACCCTGCTGGCGTTGAACCGTCTCCATCTTCGCAAACATCTCTTCCAGACTCTTTGCCGGAAGATTCTCAAAAAGAGCAGACTGCCGGATCTTCTCAAAGAGAAAATCCTTGTCCACCTTCTGCGCTTTCTTTCCACCACCCTTCTCCTGATTTCCACCAAACAGCGACGAAAGTGTGTCAAAAATACTCATGAATCCTCCTTTAGCAGATATCGGTATTCCGATTTCCGACTATACTTTGCCTGAATATGACTTTTTCCGTCAAGAAGGTAGTGCAGGAATGCCATAATTCACGCAACAAACGTCTGGCGTTTCATAGCGAAACTGCATCTTTGCGCGGATGTTTCAATTTACCGGGAAACGTGCTTCCCGCATGTTCATTCTTTGTGTAAAATGGCTCAAATAATAAAGAATATATCTTTCCCAGGAACTGTTTTCTTTTTTTTTAAGAATTTCTGTTACTTTCTGTCATGTTAATTGAATCATAAGTAGGAGTGTATTCACGATGGAAGAACTTGTACGATTAGCTCAGGCAGGCGATCGCAAAGCAATGGAAAGACTTGTAGAACATTACGAAGAGCCTATACGGCTCTATGCAGCGCGTCTTGTGTCAGGTCACGCAGCGGCAAAAGATGTTGCCCAGGAGAGCTTTCTGACTGCTTTGAAAAACCTGAACAAGTTTGATCCAACTCGTGATTTCGGGCTATGGGTTCGGGGCATCGTACGGAATATGGCGCGCAGGGAATGGCAACGCCTGTCGCGGAACAAGGCCAAGATGGAAGATTTAACCAGTCATATCGAGCTTCTTGCAGAAGAAGCCCGCCATGAAGATGAAGCACAGGCAGAGCACATAGCTGCGCTTAAGCATTGCATCGGCAAACTCCCCGAAAAGTCCTCCCGATTGCTTCAGTTGATATACGAGCTGGGTTGTTCGCATGCGGAAGTTGCAAAGCAGGTTCATTCATCACTTAGCGCTGTGAAACAGGCGATAAGTCGAGTGCGACACAAGCTCAGAGAATGCGTTGAAAATGAACTTGGAGAAATGGAACCTTATGGACAGTGATAAGCAAAAACTTTTCAAGGACCATCTTGACGGAGAACTGAACCCCAGGCAGGCAAGAAAAATAATCCGTTTGTGCCGGACGGACGCTGAATTCAGAGCTGCCCTTGCCAAAGAGTCTGTTTTCTCTGAACAGATCCACATTGCTTTGCAACAGCTTAACGCACAGGAACAGCGTAGTGATTTTGCTGCAGCCTGCGTGGACGCGGCCATCACCCCAAAAGCCTCAGATCTACAAGTTAAAAGAGGCGGCCCAAACAAAAAGTTATGGGCTCCGCTAGCCCTGGCGGCAAGCCTTCTATTGGCTATTGGCGTATACAGTTTCCTTCATTTTTCAGGCCAGGGTCCGCAAAATTCTGTCGCCCGAGTGGTTACAGCCAGTTCAGGCGTGACGATCCACCATAATGGACGATCAGCGCCGGCAAAAGCGGGAGATCTGCTCTATCCTGAAGACAGACTTCTAACAGGAAACAGACAGAAAGCAGTGGTGACCCACTCTACCCATGGAGGCAAGTTTGAGCTCGGCGAAAATTCCAGTTTCAGCATGAATAATGCGCTTCTGGCCCGCTTGGAACAAGGCCGCGTTGAGGCCACTTTCCCACACGGCGTCTTAAAGAAGACGTTTGTTCTGGAAACTCCTCATGCCAAGGCTATGGTCGTCGGAACCAGGTTATCTCTGACCGTAAAAAAACAGTCATCACGATTGGATGTATATCGCGGACTCGTGGGTTATCAGTCACTTCTTGACAAAAATGGAAAAATTCTTGATGTGGGCAAAAAAGAGTACGCTGTTGCCGAACCGGGCATAAGAATGGCAGTTCTTCCGTTTGACGTAAATTATGAGTCTTTTTCAAGCTTGCGCAAAATCTACCGCGACGAAAAAGTTGTCTTCAAAGATGATTTTGAAAAAGATAGCAAAAACTGGCTGCCTATTGCAGCCATGCATCCCGCCACCGGCGGACTGAACCCCCGCTTCCGTGTTCTGAAGAAAGGATCCGATGTTCCGGAGCATTGTGTCAACATAATCGACACTGTTGTCAACGAACGGGAATCACGAATGCTCAGAATCCAAAGCGATGAGAGCGATGATTTGATGTACGGCGTATGGAGTCGGTATTCAAAAGCTCCCCGATGCTATTCCGTAGAGATGAAGCTGACTAGATCACCTATGGCTACCAGTGAAGACCACCCGTTCAACGGCGTGTTTTCAGCCTACAAGACCCCGTCCAATGAACGTTCGGTGAATCGCCTTTCCCAGCCACCTTACTCCGGCTCCATTCCCAGTAACCGCTGGGTCGACGCACGGTTTGAATATGTTGTGGAACCTGATGAGGATCAGAATCTCTTTCTCGACACAAAAATCTTTTTCGATGGAAAGCTTGATTCATGGCTGAAGACACCGGGTCTCCATCAGGATTTCGGAGGAGAAATCCTGATGCTTGCCGCTAACGGCGGGATTATGCTGGATGATGTGGTTGTTCGTCGCATGGTACCCCAACGTGTAGACCCAGGGTTGCTTGCACTCTACAGATTTGACGAAGGAGAGGGAAAAATAATTCGGGATGTTTCTGGAATTGATGAGCCTCTTGACATGGTTATCGGCAAACAGAAATCAGTCAATTGGCTGCCCAGCGGGCTAGCCGTAAAAGGAAACGCTGGTATTCATTCCGATTCGGCCCTCAAAATTGCCCAGGCCTGGCGCAGATCCGGAGAATTAACCATCGAGCTTTGGGTCCGGCCCTTTATCGATAGACCCGATCAGGGCAAAATATCGCCTATTCTAACCTTTAAGTCCGCCCAGGGAGCAATCGACTATAGCCAGGTTTCACCACCAAACTACACAACCACTCCGTCGACCCCGCTCCATTATCTTCTGACTTTGAGCAAAGATGACAATCGGGTCAAGGCCCGCTTTTTCCAGGACAGCAAGCAACCGTCAGAACGTGCCAGTGGCAAGCAGAAAACCAAACTCGAATCGGACGGAAGCCACTCAGTGAACGAATCCAGCCTCAGCGCCCGAGTCGCTGATCGCGCTCTTGCCCGCAACTCTCTTCGGTTGATCCTTCAGGGCAAAAAAGCCGCTCCCCATGCATGGCAAGGTGAATACCACCTGCTCGCTGTCTACGATAGAGCGCTAACGCCCTGGGAAATCTGGCGCAATTACCAGGCGGGTCCTTTCGAATATCCTGAAATGCCTGCTGAAACCCAGCAAGAAGTTAAGGTGTTTTTCGATGACTTTGAGAGCAATTTAGACCGCTGGATCACAGGCGCGGCCAGAAGCGACCATTCGTCTTTATTGGATTCAGATAAGAGTCACTCGCGTATCGTGTCAGGAACATACGGGGGACGAAAGACTCGCTGCCTGAAGCTCACAGCACCACATGGGTCGAAATTGGTGGCTGCGGCGCGGGTTAAGGACTTGAACCTGCCCGATAACTTCAAAATTGAATTCGACATATTGAGCATTAAGCCCAGCCGTTACTCGTTCATGTTTTACGACGAACCTTCACGCAAGGTCCTTTACAATGACCCTGGAGTAAGGCAGAGACGGATAGAGAACCGCAAAAGACAGGAATGGGAAACCGAACGCCTGGAGTTCCGCCGCAAATCCGTCTCGGAAGGCGTCGCATGCTACGACGTAAAGCGTTTCCTGGACGGCAAGCTGGTCCAACATTATCTCAGCCAGGTAAATTCGGATATCAATATTTATTTCTGCTGCATGAGCGGCGCCATTGCCATTGACGACGTAAAGGTCATCCTCCTGCCGACAAAAAAGGAATCGTTCTGAGGCGGACTTGCGCGCCACCGTGACGAACGCCTCTCACGCACCATCGGTGGCACGCTCGCAGTAGAAAGACTCGCTTATTTAACCCGCATATTTCACACTTTTCGAGCAGAAACGGCTTTTTTAATATTATTCTTCCGAATAACCGTTTTTTTTGAATTTTTAATGTCACTTTTCCGCCCCTTGCTTGAATAGTTAAGTAAGGAGGTAAGGGAATGAAAACAACACGGCCGATATCGATAAACAACAGTCT
>CAYTRK010000023.1:0-15844 GCA_964440205.1 uncultured Victivallaceae bacterium | reverse complement strand
ACTACGAGGACAATATTCGGGCATCTGAAAGCCGGATTCGCGATGTTGATGTGGCAAAGGAGACCACCGAGTTCTCCAAGTACCAGATCCTGACTCAGGTCGGTACCGCCATGCTCGCACAGGCAAATCAGCTCCCGCAAGGAGTTGTCCAGTTGCTTGGATAGGAACCACCACCCCGCCATCGGGCCGGGTAACCCCCGGCCCGACGGCATAATAAAGGGAGAGATCAAATGACACCAGACGGGCAGACCAGGGAAATTGAGACCATCGAAGAAATGGCTCTATTCAGTATAGAAAGAACTGACGAAGGCCTGTCGAAACTTGCCAGCGACATTGAAGCATGCGCCGATCAGTTAATAAACTCGCGAGCAGAAGGTTTGAAGCGCCTGCCGGCCCTGGCAGAAAAACTTCGCGACTTTGATGTCTTCGAACACCATGTATGCTCAAGCATGGATATCAACAGACGCGAATGCAGAGATGAACACGGAAACCTCGAAAACCACGCGGCAGAATTCCGCAAAACCCTTGATATTTTTGCCAGAGAAATGGAGTCAAACAATCTGGAAAATGCCGCCAGCCTGCTTCGAAATAACATCCCGCAATCCCTTCTCCGTTTTAAAGAACTCTTGCCTCTGTTGAAATATCAGATAGAAAAGAACACTGCCAAGGCCGAAGATGAATGCTAGTCTTGTGGAAGAGAAAATGACCATTGTTGACCCCGAACTCAGGCTCGCAGCGATCGCAGAATACGATCCCGATACCTCCGCATATATTTCCGGAGCGCTTAACCAGGCACACAAAACCGCCCCACATGAAACACAAATGCGACGTTCGAATATACGGACTGAAAAGTGGCTCGACGACAATGAAAACCCAGATGTCATTGTCGTGCCGGGCATAGGGTCGGAAACAGAGGTCCTTTCTCTGCTTGATAAGCTACCCGAAGAAAGCAGGATTCTTCTAATAGAAAAAAGACCCGAAAAAGTCGCCTCACTTTTCCTCCAAAGGGAGATAGAAAAACTTATACAGGAAAACCGGCTCAGAATCGTAAACGGAGAACGTGATGATTACCTTGAAGCGGGCCTGTCCTCGCTGCTTGTCCTGCCGAAAAATCCTTCAATATGCATTTTCGATATCACGAAAACGTCTCCCGAAGACGCCGAATTCTACAACAAACTGCTTCTTAATCTGCGGGACAGAATGAGAGTAACATTGCTGAACCTCGGCACTCTTGTCTGTCTGAGTCCCCACTGGCAGCTTAACACAATAAGAAACCTTCCCGTCATTATCAGGCACCCCGGAACCGATATCCTCGAGAACCGGTTCAAAGATAAACCTGCCATAGTTGTTGCCGCGGGTCCGTCGCTCACGGCGGCAATTCCTTACCTCCGCTCTGTCCAGGATAAATTTCTTATTATATCAGTCGGAACTGCCCTGGCGCCCTTGCGAAAGGCCGGCATACGGCCACATTTGGTCGTATCCGTTGACGCGAGCATCAAAGTGCTCCGTCAGTTTGATATTGACTGCAGTGACCTGTTCCTGGTCTGCTCACTGATTTCCCCACCCGAAGTCCTGAGAAAATTTAAAGGAATCTTCAGCGCCCACGGCTCCGGTAATTCTGTCGCAAAATGGGCTCAATCACTGGGCGCGGCAAAAGGGAGCATCTATTGCGGAGGAACGGTCAGTTCAAGCTCAATAGACCTTGCCGTAAAGATGGGCTGCAACCCTGTCATCACAGTCGGACTGGATCTGAGTCTTAAATCTGACGGCTCCTCACACGCCGATCACACAATGTACCACAAAGAACAGATCAAAAAAGACCACCCGAATCTCCTGACGGTTAAAGGCAACTACAAGGAAGAAGTCCAAACATTGTTGCAGTTCAGGGCCTATATCGATATTATAAGAGACTACGTAAAGAGAAGGCCGGAAATACGCTTTATCAATGCTAACGACAGAGGCGCCAGTATCGACGGAATGGAGCTTGTGGGGCACGAGAAAATCCCGACCTTCGGACAGAATGATATCCAGGCATACCAGGCATTACAGCAGTTACAGGACCAGCATACCCCCCCCGATATCAGCATAGTCGAAGAAGGGCTGCAAAACGCAATAGATCAGATCAACTCACTGACCAATGACTCCACGGAAGCAGCAATGCTGTGCAACCAGCTCATTATGCTGCTTCGGATCCCCAGGCCGGGAGGAGCAGAAAAGGCACAGGAGATACTTGACAGACTGGAAAATGCAGACAGAAAAATAATGGAAGCAAAAGATGCGTTTATGCTCTGCGACATGAGCCTGCGGCCGGCTTATTACTCCCTGGAAAAGAAAGCTTCGGAAGCAGAGGAACGATATTCCGATGCCGAATTCGCAAATATACGGTCACGAGATTTCTTTCAAAGCATAATCAAATCAGGGCAATGGACCAGGGATCTTCTGGAGGGGGCGCTCAAAGAAATACAATGCAGCTCAATTAATAAAGATACAGACAAGGAGATGTACACATGACAGTAACCAATAACTATAGGGAAACACAAGTAAACACGGCCACACCAATGGAACTTGTTCTTATGCTTTATGATGAATGCATACTGGCGCTGGACAGAGCACAAGAGGCTTTTGATATTGAAACCCCGGATAAAATCGAAAAAATAAACAATAACATTCTCCGGGCACAGAATATCATAACTGAACTTGTCGTATCACTCGACATGGACAAAGGAGGCGAAGTAGCGGAAAATTTGCAGAGGCTTTACGATTTCATGATGGACCACCTCTCCCAGGCAAATATAGCAAAACAGAGGCAGCCGGTAATCGAGGTCCGCAACATGATGAACGAACTGAGAGATGCGTGGAAAGAAATCTCCACTCAGGAACCACTGGGAACTAAACCTTCGTTCCAGAATAGCGGAATAAGAGTGTCAGGATAAATGGCCCACAATAGCGAAACAGAAAACACAGGATATGAGCAGCTTCGAAACCTTGGCGCTGAAATCGACAGGGCCTTGAAGAAACATGACTTTGAGCTTTTCAACAAACTCATAAAACAACGTTCCGCCACCATCCAACGGCTTTATTCCTGCTCAAACGGAAAGCCTGCATTATCGCGTCAGGATCTAGCCGATCTTATCAAGAATAACAAGCGCTGGATCGAAAAAGGCCGCAGCCTTCTTGAACAAACAAAGTCCAATCTCGAAAGCCTTCGGGAATTGCAGGAAACCACGGAAAACGTAAAATCCGTCTACCATCCCATTCAATCAACCGGTAAATACTTCTCCCGGAACAGCTAACCCGTATATTTCACGCACCGGGTTTGCCTCGCCCCCACCCCCATGGCATTTGGCCTGCTATTTTTTCCAATACAGATTTTTAAACAAAAAATAGACACTTTCATGAAACTGAACACCTGTAAACAAATTATTCCCGCGGCATTGACGGGCATGGTACTCTCCGGCTGCGTAGTACAAAGAGGCGTTGATTTCGGGCATTGGGCAAAAAAGCCCGAGAGAATAAACGTTATCAGAGTGCGCCAGGAATCAGCGTCGACAGAAGCAACCGGACAACAGTCTATACTGATAATGCCATTGTTCGGCAAAGTCGAAGATGAACACAGAGAACAACTAGAAAGCAACCTTTATCATGAAATGCAGAACTATTTCGGCGCCAGGATGATCTCCCTGTCAAGACACGGCGAGCTTAAGCCCTATCTTAAGGAAAAAAACCTCATGCCATTAGAGGACATGATCGAATACTCAGAAGCTGCAAGACTTGGCCGGATCCTGGGATTTTCGCATGTTTTGTGCGTAAACATCCGCCAATGGCGCCCCTACCCACCTCAAATCATCTCCCTTTTTGCCGCAATGGTCAGCGTCGCTTCGGGTCGCCCGGACATAACACTGAGCGCTAATTTCGACGCTTCAGAACAGCAGGTGATGCTGATGCTCGACCGGCACCTTCAACAAAGAAGCGCCCGAAAATACAACAACCACAGCCTCAATATTGTACAAAGATCCCCGTCACAATACAGTTCTTTCGTTTTCTCCGAGTGCGTTAAGACACTTGCTGATAAATATTCGAAAAAAGAATTAAAGAAAAATAACAACAAAACCGATAATCCTGATAGAGGGAGAGGAGGATCCTCGTGAAAATTACTGATACCTCCCCGGAATCACAAGAAATATTCAGACACAAAAAAATCAAGTCTGTAGCGAAACCTGAAGGCAAGGATCGTGGCTCACAATCAATGAACACAAAAGATTCAGTGAATACTTCGATGCTGAGCAAAGTAATTTCCTCTTACAGTAGAAAACTTCATCTACAAGCCAGCCGCCCGCAAAAAATCCGGGAATTCAAACACCTTACACATGCAGGTGTAGAAATAAACGATAGCGCCATAGACACAATTCTAAAAAAAATGTGCAACCCCTGACCGGAAAATTTTTCCCCTCCCAGCAGGTATGATTCGCAAAATTCCCGGCCTTCCGTGGAATCCCCTGCCAAAATGTGCTCTGCAATCTGTATCTGAACCGCTTTTCCGTTGGACGGCGCTCTGCGCCGTCCCTTTTTTCCAGGACTTCAGCTAACCCGCATATCGCACATAACCCGCATATCTCACAGAATTTCGTAGCGAGAGCGTGGAGACTGCCGTCTATGGCACCACGCCTGCTTGATTATGGAAGCATGAGCATTAATCCATACACGCTTTCTTCGATAGCAATGAACAGGGAGGCATCAAGGCTCGAATGTATAGCCGAGAATCTGGCAAATGGCCGCACTCCCGGATTCAAAGCCACTTGCCTCCAGGGTACGGGTTTTGCAGAATCTCTGAATAACGCAAAAAACAGATCGGTAGCTTCAGATTTTGAGGCCGCAACCCTGAAATCAACAACTGACCCGCTGGACTTTGCGATTAAAGGCAAAGGCTTTTTTGTGGTCGAAAAAGACGGCAACGAATTCTTCACGCGCAACGGTAGTTTCAAAGCCGCCCCGAATGGAACCCTGATGAACCAGAACAACATGAAAGTAATGGGAGAATCAGGAACAATCACTATTCCGGCGGAAATAGGGTCAAAAAACATAACAATTGATTCAGAAAGAAATCTGATGGCAGGCGAAAGGCGCATAGGCAGGTTGAGAGTCGTAGATTTTTCCGACTACAACGAGTTGAAGAAAGTCGGGTCTACACTTTTCGCAAAAACCAGCGACCTCCGTCCAGAGGAAGCAACCGACTGCCAGGTGCTGAACCGGACACTTGAGGGAAGCAATTCACAAGCATTTCAGGAAATGGCCGACCTGATCACATGCATGCGCTCATACGAGTCTACAGCCAAATGGTTGAAGTCTTATGACGCTGCACAGGGAAAACTGATACAGATTCTAACATAAGGAGGTACCCGGCATGGAAAGAGCTTTATGGTCCGCAGTTACAGGTATGAAAGCCCAGGAGCTTTCCCTGGATATAATTGCCAACAATCTTGCAAACATAAATACTACAGGATTCAAGTCCTCGGGAATCAATTTCCAGGACATCCTCTACACCTCAATCAAAGAGCCGGGATCTCAAACGGCACAGGGAGAAATGCCTGTTGGAATAGAGGTCGGGCACGGAACAAAAGTCGCGGGCACTGCAAGAAACTTCGAGCAGGGCTCCTTGATAGAAACCGGCAAAGATCTCGACATGGCTATCGAAGGTGACGGCTTCTTTGAAGTTATTATGCCCGACGGCAGTTCGGCTTATACCAGAGACGGAGCATTTCGCGTTAACGGCAGCGGAGAAGTAGTAAATATCGACGGATATAAGGTCGCCGCAATGGATTCCATAGAAAACGGGACTACCGAAATCACCATTGCCTCTGACGGCTCAGTGTCAACCGTGGTAAACGGTGTGAATACGCCGAAATCCAGAATTACTCTGGCCCGATTCATCAACCCCGAAGGCCTTAGATCAGTCGGAAAAAACCTCTATCAGGAGACAATTGCCAGCGGAACACCACAGACAGGCCTTAATCCCGGCGAAAACGGTGTAGGCAGCATTGCACAACGATATCTGGAAAGATCCAATGTCGTAGCAGCCGAAGAGCTGGTTAATATGATTACAACACAACGCGCTTACGAAGCGACGTCAAAAGCAATAAAAGCAAGCGACGAAATGATGCAACAGGCAAACAACCTGCGCTAATTATGAATAATCTCAGACATAACAACAGCTGCTTCACCGTTCTGGCAACCTTTACATTGCTGGTTTCATTCATATCAATAACGTTCGCACAGGTTATCCATGTCTCGTCGAACCAGAACATTTCCGGCGGCATAGTGACGCTTAATGATCTGGCGTCAAACCCTGGAATGCTTCCCGAAACATGGGCAGCAAGAGAAATTATGCCTTCTCCTCCTCCGGGCAAGTCGGTCAAGCTACAGATAAGCTCAATTGCAGCATCACTCCAGAAGTACCCGGATATGAAAGATGTCACCCTGCGTGGCAAAATCTTTGTGGAAGTTAAAAGAACCGGCAAACCTGTGGCGCCGGAAGCCATTAAGGAAGCCGTAAAATCTTACATACACAATACCGACCCGTGGGCCGGCGAATCAGTAAGCATAGATTGTCGCCCCGTAAAGGAAGCCTACAAACTTCGCGGCGAGTCGGCAGAAATAATCGTAACTGGGCATCAGAATAGTGATCAATCCAATATGTATGTCTTTGACCTGGCAATAACAAACAGCGGCACAGAAAAAAACCGCTTCAAGGTAAAGGCCAGGGTCGTAAAGAAAGAAACAATCTGGGTCGCAAAAAAAACAATGCAACGCGGCCACCGCGTCAAAAGGTCGGATATTGAAAAACAACTTGTGCCCGGAGGCATATCAGACAAGTACGTCTTGTCCTCGAAATCTATCACTGGCATGGAGATCAACAGAAGCGTAAGGGCCAACCAGCCAATATCAAGCCACTATCTACGACAACCAATATGCGCCAAAAGGGGGGACCTGATAAACGTAACAGCTAAAACAGACTCACTTCGGGTTGTTCTTAACGCCAAGGCGCTGGCCACAGGCAGAAAGGACGAGAAAATAATGTGCCTGAACCAAAATTCCAACCAGACTCTGCTCGTTCGACTAATCGATACAAAAACCGCAACTGTAGATTTTTGAGGCAATCATGAAAAACTACCACAAACATATAACCCTGTTTTGCCTGCTGGCCATAACGCCGGCTCTGGTTTTCGCTGACAGCAATAAGGAAAAGGACTGGTCATTCGCAGAAAAACTCTATAAAGACCCCGTTGCAAAGGAAGTCGGAGACATCGTCACTGTTCTCATAGAAGAAAATTCTTCCGCTTCCAAATCAGCCGAAAGTTCTTCCGAAAAGAACTCTTCCATGGGTGGCAGCGCATCTTTCGGCCATCCCAGGATAGACTCTCAACCCACCCAGTGGACTAATGCTGTAATGCCCTCATGGAGCCTTGACTCAAGCAGATCCTTCTCTGGGGGGGGATCACTTCAAAATCAGGACGAATTCGAAGCCACGATCGGAGCGCGCGTTACAGAAGTACTCCCGAACGGAAACCTGCTGATCGAGGGCAAGCGTTCAGTTGTAGTTCAAGACGAGGTTGTTGACATGGTCCTTACAGGAGTCGTCCGACCAAAGGATATCAGCCGGGATAATCAGATAAAATCTTCGCAGATAGCAGACGCGACCATCGATTACCAAAGCTCCGGACCGATGATAAAGAATCAGAAAAGAGGGCTCCTGACAGCCCTGTGGAACTGGCTTAATCCATTTTAATTAATTGCGCCGCACAATATATGGCAAATGTTAACTCAGGAAAGCGAAAGATAAAGGCTATGATTACACACAAGACGCAAAAATGCCAAAGCGCTGCCCTGCTGGCGTTTGCAGTCCTCGCAACTCTCTATGCGCTTACTTCCGCTGAATCGAGAGGTGCAACCGCCCGGATAAAGGATATAGCCAGAATCGCGGACACAGCCGAAACCAGGCTTATCGGGTACGGAATTGTCCTGGGACTGAACGGCACCGGAGACAAGGATCTGGAGATAACGCGACAGACAATGGCCAACCTGATGGAAAACTTCACCCTCTCCATTCCCGTAGATGACATCAAAAGCAAGAACGTGGCGGCGGTTATGGTAACTGCAACGGCCAATCCGTTCCACAAGGAAGACGACAAGGTGGATGTACAGGTCTCATCAGTCGGAGACGCTTCGTCACTACAGGGAGGAGTCCTCGCCATGACTCCCCTGCTCAATCCGGCAGGAAAAGTGTACGCGCTTGCGCAGGGAAGTGTTACTATTGGCGGATACAGCGCCGGAAGCGGCGGCCAGGGAGGAATGACACAGACAAAGAACCATACAACAGTCGGCATAGTACCACAGGGCGCTACACTTAAACAGAGCCATTCGCCAAACTTCGCAGAAAACGGCATCATGCGCCTGATATTGAGGCATCCGGATTTCACGACGGCCAACAGAATGGTGACCGTCATTAACGACACTATCGACAACATTGCCGTCGCAAAGGACGCAAGCACAGTGCTGGTGAAAGTGCCGGATCCCGTACTGAAAAAAGGCAGGACTGCAGCATTTACCGCAAAACTTGAAAGCCTCGCGCTGACTCCTGACGTCCAGGCCAGAATTATTATTAATGAACGCACCGGGACCATTGTAATGGGCGGAAACATCCATATACGCCAAGCTGTTGTCGCCCACGGGAACCTCACGGTCACAATTAAAGAAAAACTCCATCCCTCACATCCCAGGAATCTTATCCTGGGAGAAGGAGCCGCCCCGGACGTGGAATCACTCGAAACCCCGGATACCCGTATAAAAGTCGAAGAGGAAGAAGCAAACGTCATGGTGGTGCCTTCCACTACTACGGTCCAGGACCTTGCTGACACACTGAACGTCATGGGCGCCACTCCAAGAGATATGATTTCAATACTGGAAGCTCTACACAAACTCGGCGCCATTCAGATGGAACTTGTGGTCATGTAAGGAGTTATAAATGGAAACTATGCCATCAATACAAAACAATCTGAAACTACAGATGTCAAATCAAGTCGAACCCGCAAACAACAACTCCAGAATCAGAAAAGCATGTGGAGAGTTCGAAGGATATTTTCTGGGAATGATACTGAAAAAAACCATGAAGAGTGGAGTCTGGGAAGACAAGGAAAACTTATCTTCCCCGAATGCGACATTCACAGAATATGCAGCAGAACAGGCAGGACGAATGCTCGGCAATTCCAGCGCATGCAAAATAGCCGAGTCTCTCTATCAGAGCATCACAGAGGCAAATAACCAACCCGAGGCAAACAACCGTGAACAATAACACCAACCCTTCTCCTGAGAAAACTGAAAACAGTTTAATTCAGTTGCTGGAAAACCTCCTGTCAGTTTCACAATCCCTGCAACAGGCCTTAATGCGCAAAGATACCGAGCAGATATGGGAATATGTCAGCAAACACGAAGAACTCATGGATCGCTTTAATCAAAACCCGCCGCCTTCAGAAGAGCATCAGTCTGGAGCAGAGCGCAACAGAACCCAACAAATCATACAGAAAATCCAACGTAATCAAAAAACAAACAGCATTCTGGCAAGGTCGTTCCTTAATGTTATAGACAGAACACTCAGAAGCCTCAGCGCCAGAGGTCGCGAAAAATGCGAAACCTACGGCTCTTCCGGAGCGCTCGTTTCGGAACATGGTCCCATACTCGTTCAACAGAAAGGATAACCGATGGCCTCGCTAAATGATATTCTCACAATAGCTCGCAGCGGCATCCTTTCTCACCAGGAAAGACTTGCGACAATAAGCCATAACATCGCAAACGTAGACACCGAAGGATTCCACAAGAGACGTCTTTCACTACAGACGGGGCCAAGCCTTGCGCCGTCACTCTCAGAAACAAGACGCTACGAAATAGGATCCGGCGTTACAGTCGCCGATGTAGTCAGAACATACGATCAGGCAAAAGAAAACATGTTAAACGAACAGATTTCTGACTCACAATATCACGACCAGATGAGCCAGGCGCTTTCCGACATTGAGGCCCTACTCACAGGTGACGGCGACGCAACACTGCATCACCAGCTCCATGAGTTCTGGAGCGCATGGCAGGACATTTCAGTGCGACCTGAAAGCATCGCCGCCAGAAGCGTCCTTATAGAAAAAGGGGCTGCATTGACCGGCCGGTTCCGCAATCTTTCAGAGGGAATTCAGAAATATCGTTCAAGAATCGCATCGGGTTCCGCTCCCTCCTACTCCGGAGTCATTCAGAACGAAGTCGATGAAATCAATAATCTTGCTTCAGAACTGCAAGAGCTCAATTACAGGATTTCATACAAAATGACCAAATACGAGCCGCATGACCTCATGGACAGGCGTGATGTCGTCCTGAGGGAACTAAGCTCTAAAGCAGGAGTCGAAGTCAGTTCTGACTTCACCGTTTCTCTCGACGGCCAGATGCTTGTGAACAGTGATGGGAGCGCTTTAAACACATTGTCCATAACAGATATAAACAACCCCGCACAACCCGCCATCCGTTTTTCTCTGGACGGCGCAAACGTGGATATAGATAGAGGATCACTCGGCGCATGGGTTGATGTCACAGACACTATCGACTCCGTCCAGGAAGAACTCAATACAATGGCATCTGAACTTATGACGGAAGTCAACAATATACACAACAGTACCGCCGGCAATGCATATGATCTCGACGGCAACCTCAGCATTATTGACTTCTTTACAGGAACAAATTCCTCGGATATCGAAGTCAATTCCGTGATTCACGACAGTTCCAACCCCATGAATGACGATCCCAGAATAATTGCTGCCGCAGATTCCCCAAGCCCTGGCAACGGCGCGAAAGCGCTAGAAATAGCAGACGTTGCATACAGCCGGATAGGAGCCCTTGGCAACCAGACTCTCTCAGACTATTTCGCCAGCCTTACAACCAGCATAGCTTCCGCTATTGAATCTGAATCAGATCTTGCTGCGGACGGCAATGCAGTGGCGCAAATGCTGACCGATTCCATTCAAAATGAAACGGGCGTGAGTCTTGACGAGGAACTGATTGAAATGACTGCTGCACAAAGGGCATACCAGGCGTCGCTGAGAGTGTTCAGCAACGTAGATTCCCTGATGGATCTTGTAATTAGAATGGGAGCTTAACAGACAGAATGGAGACCAATATGTACAGAAAGAATTCGGACAAGAACTCTGTCCAGCAAAGACGCATTACAACAGCTCAGGAGATAAGGAAGAGCGCACGCATGCTGACCAGCCGACTCAGCGCATACGCAAGTATTCTCAGAGCTTCAGAAGTACGTCAGTAAGCCACGGTTGGCAAGCCAATGCGTCGGTCAGCCCATAAAGACAAATCCCAGGCATCAATCGAGGTCGAGACAGGCCATGTGGCTCCCGACCCTGCCCCACTGTATATTGTCGGAGCAGGCGCTTACC
Source organism: uncultured Victivallaceae bacterium (assembly GCA_964440205.1). Classification (GTDB taxonomy): domain Bacteria; phylum Verrucomicrobiota; class Kiritimatiellia; order UBA8416; family CAYSRM01; genus CAYSRM01. The sequence continues at coordinate 4,367 of CAYTRK010000023.1, read as the reverse complement.
TCAAAGATATCATAACTCTAGTTCAATGCTGTTCTGAATTCCGCCTGGTCGGAATCCTGGACCCTTCTCCCGAACTCAAAGGCCAGGAAATAAACAATTTCCCGGTCATCGGATGGCTCGCCGACATTAAAGAAAAACAATTCTGTGCCGTCATAGGAACCCCCGCCTCACCGGGACTCTTCGATCGGCAGGCAGTCTTCTACATCCTTGCAAAGAGAGGAGCCGGGCTACCTGTCATTAAATCTCCACACAGTCGCATAGGCCGTAACGTTCAAATCCATCGCGGCACGGTTGTTCTGGACAAGGCAGTCCTTTTGGAAGACTCCTGCGTCGGCCCTAATTGCATTATCGGACCGTCAGCTTTGGTGGAAACAGGTATAGAGCTGGAGCCGCATACTATACTTTCCACAGGAGAACGCTGCATGCGCAACGATTCCGGAAAAAAAGCACCGGCCAAACCCAAAAGCCTGGCAGCCACAATAGCAAAAGAATCAGACAGCATTCAGGAAATAATCCATAGACTCAACTGGGCAAGCATGGAAATTGTTCTTATCACCGACCAGGACGGGACACTTTCCGGAACTATAACCGACGGCGATATTCGCCGGGGCATACTTGCAGGTGTAGATACCAGTCAGGCTGTATCCACAATCATGAACAGAAAACCAGTATCCGTCCCAATCGGCACATCGCACCAGGAAATGCTTCATACCATGCAGGCAAACAGCATCTCTCATCTGCCTGTAGTAGACAACAAAAACCATCCGGTCAGGCTGGAATCCATCCAGACCACACTGGATGCCCTGCAAACCCAGAATGCCGTCGTAATGGCAGGCGGCCTCGGCGCCCGATTGCGACCACTGACAGAAAAAACGCCAAAGCCCCTGCTTCCAGTCGGTGGACGTCCCATACTTGAACATATTCTTTCCGGCCTGCACGAGAGCGGAGTAAATGACGTTGTACTGTCTGTAAATTATCTTGCGCAAAATATTCAAAACCATGTTGGAGACGGATCACAATACGATTTAAACGTTAATTACCTGTCAGAGAAAGAACGCCTTGGAACCGCAGGCGCACTTTCCCTGCTCGAAAAAAAACCGCGGCAGCCATTCCTGGTGATGAACGGCGACCTGCTTACAGACATGAATTTTGCAAAATTACTCAGATTTCAGAATAAACATAAATACGACATTGTAATGTGCGTGAAAAAATACCAGTTCCAGATCCCCTATGGCGTGGTTAATCTGCAAGACCAGACAGTTACCTCGTTAAGCGAAAAACCGTCTTACGAACACTTCATCAACGCCGGAATCTACGCTGTACAACCGCGATGCATAAGCATGATTCCGAAAAACACTTTTTTTGACATGACCGACCTGATAAAAACGGTTATAGATAATGGAGGCCTTGTGGGGGCTTTTCCGATCATAGAGTACTGGCGCGATATAGGCACCCCACAGGATCTGGATCAAGCTGCAGCAGAAAACAAAATGGGTACAAACACATGAAATGGCACGGACACAAAGTCTTCGTCACAGGCGCATGCGGTTTCATCGGCAGCCATCTGGTCGAACAACTCGTGCGCAACGGAGCAGAAGTTAAAGCCCTGGCATTCTACGACGCACGCGGAACCACAGGTTGGCTGGAAGACATTTCACCGGAGGTTGCAGAAAACATGGATATTGTTTCGGGAGATGTTCGCGACGCCGAGCACATGTCCCGATCCATGCGAGACGTAGATACAGTATTCCATCTCGCTGCGCTGATAGGCATCCCGTATTCATACATTGCACCGCGATCATACATGGAAACGAACCTGTCCGGAACACTCAATATTCTGGAAGCCGCCCGGAACAACAATGTTAACCGCACAATTGTGGTGTCAACCAGCGAAGTCTATGGAACCGCAATAACCGTGCCCATCAGCGAGTCGCATCCTCTACAGGCCCAAAGCCCCTACTCAGCATCAAAAATTGCCGCAGAAAAACTTGCCGAAAGCTATAACCGGGCGTTCAACCTGCCAGTTTCAGTAATAAGACCATTCAATACTTACGGTCCAAGACAATCAGCCCGCGCTGTCATACCAACAATACTCATGCAGGCGCTTGACAATAAATCAAGCATCACACTGGGAGACCCTGACACAACACGCGACTTCAATTTCGTCCTTGATACTGTCGAAGGTATGGTCAGAATCGCGGAAGAAGAAAAAGCCGTCGGCAAAATCATCAATATCGGCACAGGCATCGAACATTCTATCGCAGATGTGGTCCGTACCACAGCAGAACTTGACGGAGCCAAGCTTGAAATAGAAGAAAACAATTCGCGCAAAAGACCTCCAGCAAGCGAAGTAAGAAGACTATGCGCAGACAATTCGCTGCTCAAAGAAATAACCGCATGGCAACCACGGACAGCTTTCAGCGACGGCCTCAGGATAACTCGCGACTGGTTCAAGCCACGCCTTGCCAATTACGATAGCTCAAAATACTACATCTGACACCGCCACCCTGTACAACAAATCCCGGCTTACCTTGACAATCAACCTGCAGAAGTCACACATTTCTCTACCTTGCTAACAAATTCAGAAGAAGAAAACGGTTTCTTGACTATTTCATTCGCGCCTGCCGCCATGGCTGCATCAATAGTTTTCTCCTCACAACAGCCTGTACAAACCAGAATAGGAGTCTCTATGCCCTGTTCTCTCAGTTCCTTTATAGCTGCAACTCCATCCCGGCCGGCCATAATCAAATCCATTGTTATCAGATCAATGTCGTTCCCCCACAACAGCCCGGCAGCTTCTGCCGGATTTGCGGCCAGATAAGTCTTGTGTCCACATTTGACAAGAATTCTGTTAAGAATCGTTCTGTTGCTTTCTTCGTCATCTACCACCAAAACCGATAGCCTGCGGCTGGGACAGCCTTTGATGGAAACACTGCCTTCCCCAAGAGCAACTTCCTTTTCAGTCTGAACAGGAAGTTCAATCAGAAAAGTCGTGCCACTGCCTTCTCCGCTCTCAACTCTAATAATACCGTTGTGATCCTTAATCACTTCCTTAACTATGACAAGGCCAAGCCCGGAGCCTTGCCTTTCTTCCAGACCATCAGAGCCTTTAGTCGTATAGAAAGGCTCGAAAATCTTCTTCTGGTCAGCATCCGATATTCCTCTGCCTGTATCCGTGACCGACATCCGTAACTTGCCCTCAGGTGTCTTTTCCGTCTTTACCAACAGTTTCTTCTCACTATCTGTATCTACCATGGCATGCCAGGAGTTAATGATTAGATTCAAAAAAACCTGCTGAATAGGACCAAAAGCAAAGAGAGTCTCCGGCAAGTCTCCAAGTTGCAGCTCCGTCTTAATCCCGCTCTTATCCAGATCAGCCTTCAAAAGCCGCACTGCGGCTTTAGCGGCTTCATTCAGATTTCCAATCTCCTTTTCACTCCGGCTCTGACGCGAAAATGCCAACAAAGACCTTGCCACACTCACAGCACGTTGTGCTGTTTCATATGAAATATCGGCGCTTTCTTTAAGCGCTTCAATATTATCACTATCATCTGTCCGAGCTAATTCGGCAAAGCCCATCACACAAAACATAAGGTTGTTGAATTCATGAGCCACACCCGATGCAAGAGCCCCCAGGCATTCCATCTTCTGCGCCTTCACCAACTGGAATCTCAGCTTTTCAGCCTCCTTCTCCGCCTCTTTCAATTGCCATAAAAGCTTTACCCTGGCAATTAAATCGTACCGCTCGTAAGGCCTGCGAAGTATGTCCCGCGTCCCTGGCAAACCCGACAAATCATCCAGAGAAGTACTCGCATCACATATAAGAAGCGCTGATATTTCCTCGGCAGCTTCCTTCTCACCCATAACACGATATATATCAGTAACCCGCCCTGTCGCTTCAGGAGAAACAGCCAACACTATCAGGCCGGGCTGATTCTCGGAAATAATTTTCACCGCTGCATTATAATCTGAACCGGAAGTGACCTTGTATCCCTGCCCCACAAGCGTGTTAGCTATCATCCCGATTTCCTCGTTCCGGTCTCCGAAAACGAAAATCTCAGATCCTGTCAAGCTCCGTTCTGAATCACTCATTTCTGCATGTCCTCAATACTCCGGGTAATGATACCACTTCGTTGGAAATCCAATACAAAACACCTTGATCCGACCACTCCACAAGGTTTCTGATTATGCACCCATTTTCATTTTTTTTCAATGCTTTCCTCGAGAATTTCGGAAATTCGTCTTATAAGACCACCCCTTCCATAAAGTCGGCCAGGAAAGACCGACTTACCGGGGTAAGACAGAAGGCTCCTCCGCAGAATCTGTGGGTTCGTTTTAGTCATTTCGTGGCACATGGCCATGCAGAA
>CAYTRK010000022.1:0-16132 GCA_964440205.1 uncultured Victivallaceae bacterium | reverse complement strand
AGGGGGGAGTGTGGGAGTGTGGGGGTTAAGATTTTTCCCTCTGTGAGGAATGTGTCTTAGATTGGTTCTGCTCTGAAACATATGGTTGCCGGGAAATATCAGTTTTCAGCATTCTGGCATAACGAGAGCCAAGTGCGGACCAGTCGTAATGTTCTGCGGTCTTGCGTGCCGCATCTGGTATGGCTGTTTCGTTATATGTCAGAGCCAGGCGAAGTTTGGCTGCAAGATCGTGGGGATCTTCAGGCTGGCAAAGCCAGCCGTTTTTCTCATGATGGAGCAGATCGGGAATACCGTTCACATCGCTAGCTACTATAAGACATTTTGTCGCCATAGCCTCGACAAGTACGGTCGGCATTCCGTCGGCCTCCCCGTGAGAGTCTATTATTGATGGCACCGCAAACACCCTGGATTCCTCTAAGAGCTTCGGGATTTTGTTATGAGGTACCGGGCCGAGGAAATTAGCCTTGGATTTATCAAGTCCCAGTTGATTGGCAAGTTTTTTGAGGTCGTTCTCCAGGGCGCCACCACCGGCTATGATAAGTTGTGCTTCGGGTTCTGAGTTTTCCAGGAGCTGCATTGCTCTAAGAAGGTATTCAACTCCCTTCTTCTCCACAAGGCGACCGACGAACAGGATTTTTTTATTTTTTTTCGTTTTAGTCGAACGGGAGAAATTCGAGATATCCACACCCATGCATGACACAATTGCGCCTGAGGGGGCATCAAGCAGGCTATCGAGTTTGCTTCTGACATATGTGCTTTCGCAGATTATGTTGTTTGAATTTTTCAAAATACGTCTGGTCAGGGCGCGCCCAATGCCAGGGTAAAGGCGTTTGAGCATATAGATGCTGGCTCCGTGTGAATGCGGTACGTGTTTTATGCCCTTAGCTTTGCAGATTGGGCCGGCGATCAGACTCTGGAATATCAGCCAATGGGAATTCAGAGTTGTTATGGGGTGTTCTGTGCATAGTTTTCGAATTGCTCTTTTCTGTGCGATCAGAAATCCGGGCAGAAGGGAAAGGAGGAGGGGGTTGGCCCTGATGTTCTGCATAATGCCCTTGCGGTAGCAGAGTTTTTGCAGGCTTGCCGGCCAGGCGTAGGAGAAGCGATGAATAAATACACCATTTATCTCTTCATGCTCAGTGGCTCCGGGTGTACCCGGCGCAAGCAGGTGAACACGGTCAAAGTGCGGCACAAGGCTGGCTGCCAGATCCAGGACGAACCTTGGTTGTGGGTCTCCGTCATATGCAGGGCATGTGGACGTTGTTATCAGCAAGTCATTTCGGTTAGTCGTTTCCGTGGCTTCTCTCCTGCTTATATTGGATTAAAAACTAACAAATTGTTGATTTCGGTAACAATCAACAACAATATCTACAAATTTGGCATCTTTATACGACAAAATAAAGGAGATTTATGAAGAGGATCCTTTCAGTGATGCAGCAGAATCATTCTCGTGATATGTCGTCATATCCTCAGGGCGATGATTACGAGAAGAGTGAGGGCGCCAGGCTCGTGGTTATCATTCCGGCCTTTAACGAAGCTGCTACGATTGAAAGAGTTATAAAGAGTGTTCCTACTGATATTCCGGGCGTTCGCGACACGGAAATAGTGGTTATTGATGATGGGAGTGAGGACAACACCGCTCAACTTGCCCGGGATGCCGGTGCGCATGTAGTATCGCACTATGAGAATCGGGGTGTGGGCGCAAGCTATGCCAGCGGAGTTCACGAAGCGCTTCAGAGGGGCGCTGATATAGTTGTGAATATTGATGCTGACGGGCAGTTCAATTCCGCAGATATTCCCAAGCTGATTAAACCGCTTCTAGCTGGTGAAGCGGGACTGGTTACGGCATCGAGGTTCAAGGATCCGCAGCTTATACCGGACATGCCCCTGGCCAGGCTTATGGGAAACAGGCTTGTAAGCCTGATAATCAGCCTTATTGTGGGGCGCAGGTTCTACGATGTATCCTGTGGATTCAGGGCCTGTTCACGTGAAACCGCGCTGCATTTGAATATGACCGGATCCTTTACTTATACACAGGAAATGTTTCTGGACCTTTCATTCAAGGGCATACATGTAATAGAAGTTCCTGTTGTCGTCAGGGGTTCCAGGGAGCATGGCAAATCGGCTATTTCGTCAAACCTGTTCTCATACGCCACCAGGGCGCTACGGATAATACTGAGGGCTTACAGGGATTACTGGCCATGGCGTTTCTTTGCAAGTTTAGCCGCTATCTGTTTTGCGGTTTCAATTATTCTCGGAAGCTGGCTGCTTTACTGGAGGCTGACTCATGCCTCTTTCAGTCCTCATATATGGTCTGGATTTGTGGGCGGGTTCTTTTTCATGATAGGTATGATTTTTATACTAATGGGGATGGTTGCGGACATGTTGAGAATGATCCGACTCAACGCTGAGCGAAGCCTCTATTTTGACAAGCGCCTTCACTATGGCGCATCAAAGCAAGAGCATAAATAGATGACGGACCTCAAATCAACCGATGTTGGCAACCTGTCAGGTGGAACCCAGGATGAAGGTCAGAAGCCGGAAAGCACATCACCATGGCCATTGCGCAAGATTAAACGTTTGTTTGTCCCTTTGGCTCTGGTAGGTATCATTCTTTTTGGTTTGTTTCTGCGAGTGGAGGACTTTGGGCAATGGCTTGATCACAAAGAAGATACTTTTTTTAATGACAAACCGCTTCTCGGTGCGCTGGACGGGTATTTTTATCTCAGGTTGTCCAGAGATCTGCTCGAAGGATCATATGATGCCCATGATTCTCTGCGGAATGCGCCCAAAGGGTTTGTGAGGCCGGCCGTTCCGCCTATGCTCTCCTATGTCACTGCAGGCATCTGTCGCTTGACAGGTTGGCACCTGGATTGGGTTGGATTCTTTCTTCCCGCCATTCTCGGCGCGCTCATTGCCATTCCACTGTTTGCTTTCGGGCGTTATATGTCCTGCTCTGTCGGAGGCATAGCAGCTGCGCTTCTCGGGGTTTCGGCATCTTATGCTGTTTATCGCGGCGGGATGGGTTGGTTTGACACGGACTGTCTCAATGTTACATGGTCGCTGGCCATATCATATTGCTTTATGCGTTTCGGACTCGGTTCCAGTCTCCATTTGCCGGATGCCGGGAAAAATTTACGGAGTTTTATGCGGATACGCGGCAAGTGGCTTGTCGCCGGTTTGATCTTTGTAATATTCTTTTTCTGGTGGTGGGATCAATCTCCAGGCGCAGTAGCTATTCTCTCGGGCATTCCTCTGATTACAGGATTGGCGCTGTTTATTGCGTCTACGAAAAGAAGGAAGCTGTTAGCGTTTTTGATTTCCGGTGTGTTGGCCGTTTTGGTTCTGCTGGTCTTGTTTGGTCTTGGTGACGGCGCAGAGGATATGTTAGTACTGGCAAAGAGTCAGTATAAGCATATTACCAAGCAACCGCAGGGTGAGGCGCCAAGTTTTGCGTTAAGCATTTCAGAACAGAGTAAGCCTTCATTCGGCTATATAGTTCAAGCCACCACTGCAAGCATCCCTGTATTCTTTGCGGCAATATTCGGAATTATTGTGCTAATAGTTCGGAAGCCCAAGGCGGTGGTTTTTTTATTGCCAATTATTTTTTTAGGAGTTCTGAGTGTTGCATTTTCTTCCCGATTTCTGATTTTTCTCTCACCTTTGCTTGCTCTTGGGTTTGGACAAGCTATCGGGTGTGTTTGGAGAATCAAGTGGCATCAATTGGGTTTCAGATTTGGAGCCATTGTAGCGATTATTGTTGCGTTGTTTTTTTCTTTTAGCATGCTTATGAGTGGGGTGACTGCCTGGCCCAAAACGGATGCAGCTCGTGTTGCGGGAATGGCGCAGCTTGCGGAGCATACTCCAGTGGACGCAGTAATATGGAGTTGGTGGGACAATGGGTACGCGATAAACTACTTTGCCAGGCGAGCCACTATACATGACGGGCAGCTCCATGGGGTTCAGCAGTCTCGTGATGTCGCAACATCGCTTTCCACACACGACCCCGCTCTTGCTTCTCTCTTTATCAGGTTATATGTGGCAAAAGGGCCTGCAGGAATCAAGTCGATACCGGAATCAAAGCGCAATGATCCAAATGCCTATTCAGTTCCGTCAGAAGCTCCCTCTGTCTATTTATATCTGGATTCGCTAATGATGTCGACCTTACCCATTTGGTTTGGCTTTGCTGATGAGTACCGTGATCGGCCGCCGGTGATTTATCAGCCCGTTTTTGACCTTGTTTTAGGAGAGGACCGCTGTGTTTATCGTGGAGGAGAGCGTATTCTAGACGCCGACGCCGGAGTTTTCAGGTGGGGATCGACTCGATATGCCTTGAAGCAGTTTATGGTGCGTGAAGCCAGGAGGGCATGGATACAGACTTATGAAAGGGAAAAAGGCGGTTGTTTTGAGTTTATGGCTCCCCGCGGTTTCGGTGCGCTGATGGAAAAGTCTGTAACAGAATCTATTTTTAACAGGTTGTTTATTCGCGTTGATCCCAAGCTCGGTCAATGGTTTGATCCAATAATAGTCAATAGCCCCGATTTTCAGATTTGGGAGGTTGTTACGGGCAATTAGCCTGATCTATTTATGAAAAACGCCAAGCAAGTTGTAAGTTGTTCGGAATGGAGGTTATACGCAGTTGCAGTGTTGCGTTTAGTTTTTAACATGTGTGGCATGATCCACATGGAATGGGAGAACTTGGCGTTTTCACCAGATGCGCGTCGATTTTACCGCATCTGCTGTGTTCCAGGGAGTTGGCGGTGGTTCACCACAGCTTCTGGTATACACCACGGCAGGCAACTTGCTGCGTCTTGTAGCTGCGGCAAACTCGGCGCATGAATAGATCAGGTTAGGTATAGCATCTATCTTTACAACATATTGCCCTTTATTAACAACGGAATCTGTTGCAGATTGGTAGCTTTGTGAGAGCAATATGAGCAGCGGCATTATGACTGCTTATCATATAGCGTGTGGTGCAGTCTATGCTGGCTGTTGCCAGAATCGCATAATTTGACACACGGAAGTGAATGATGTGTGGTTGCAGGGACATCAGAAGGAGGAAAGGAATTCATGAGAGTAGCGGTGCTTGGTCCATCCTATCCTTTCAGGGGAGGGATATCGCATTATACGACATGTCTTTTTCGCCAGTTTCGGGAGGAGGGGCATGATACGCGGTATTTTGCATTTTCGCGCCAGTACCCCAAATTTCTTTTTCCTGGATTATCTGATAGAGAACCAGCCGCTTCTCCGTATCGCGAGGACGCCGCTGAGAGGGTACTCGATGGCTGCAATCCGCTTAGTGTTCTAAAGACCGCCCTGATGATCCGGAAATGGAAGCCCGATCTTCTGGTGTTTCCCTGGTGGCATGCGTATTGGGCGCCGCATTTTCTCTGTATTCTGAAGATGGCAGGAAAGAACGTCCGCAAAGTTGCCATATGCCATAATTCGAACCCACACGAAAAGGGCTTAGGTAACAAGCTTGCCATGAAATCAGTGCTTGGGAGTGCCGGTGGGATAATTGCGCATTCAAAAGCTGAAGAGCAAAATATTAAAGAGCTGCTCCCCAGCAGTATAGTAGAAGTCTGTTTTCATCCTATCTACGATCAGAGTAAGCCAACGCGAGATCGCGATGAGGTACGCGAGGAGCTGGGTATAGACGGCAAAGCGTTGATCTTCTTCGGCTTCATCAGGCCATACAAAGGCCTGGATATTCTTCTCGATGCAATGCCTGTAATTCTTAAGAAGGAGCCCAAGACGAAGCTACTCGTTGTAGGCGAATTCTGGGGCGACACTGGTGATGCCATTAAGCAACAGATAGAAGACCTGGGCATTGGCAAAAGTGTGATCTTGAGAAATGAATATGTTTCTGAAGAGGAACTCGCAAATTACCTTGCTGCCAGCGACCTCGCCGTTTTTCCTTACCGTTCTGTTACAGGGAGCGGAGCACTGTTGACTGCTCTTGGGCATGGTTTGCCGGTAGTTGCAAGTGATATTGGGTGTTTCTCTGAGATGCTGTATGACTGGGATGGCACCGAGCTAGTGCATCCTGATGATACTGAAACCCTTGCGGACAGCATCCTTCGTCTTCTCAATAAACGCAAAAAAGCAGATCAGATTGCAACAAGAGCATCCAGGCGATTCTCTTGGGAGAGTATGGTTGCCGAGATCAAGGGCTGCCCTGCATCGAGTGAGCTAGCTCGGAAGAAGATACTCCTTACCGGGACCTATTCATCTTTCAACAAAGGTGATGCGGCGATGGAGCTATCAATGACCAAGGGGCTAGCGCGAGTAATGCCAGAAACACACGTGACAATCAGTGCCCCTTTTCCTGAAATCGATGCCCCTTTTTATGCGCCAGTAGAGGTTGAAAAGACGCATAGACGCAACCTGATTCTCTCAACGCTTCTCTTGATGCATGCTTGCATCTGCAGGTTGCTAAGACCTTTATTGGGGAGGAAGTGCTTCGAGAGAATGCTGCTTAGCGAGGAGTTGCGAATAATATCTCGTAGTAACCTTGTTGTGGACCTCAGTGGAGATATGTTGACTGAAGATTATGGATTACACGTGGCCTACTCGCATTACCTTCCGCTCCTTCTTGCCTGGGCGATCGGGGTGCCCTATATGATCTGCGCGCAGTCAATAGGCAAATTTAAGTTTTCTCGGTGGTTAGCTCTGCTACTGTTGAACCACGCTGCAAAGGTGACTGTCAGAGAGCCAGTTACCGATGATTACCTTCGCGAAATAGGTTTTTCGGGACACTCCCTTACAGCGGATCTTGCAATCGGCATGGAACCAGCGCCTCCAGGAAGAGTTGCATCGATAATTGCCGAAGAGGGATTGCCGTTCTCAAAGTCATGCTTAGGGGTCTCTATGAGCTCGCTGCTCGATTCACACTACAGTCGCTTAAACGACAGAAGTCGGAAGATCTCGTTCGAGTCCCTTCTCAGCCAAACACTTGACGATGTCTCCGAGAGGAGAGGTCTTACTCCTGTCTTCTTCTCGCACGTAACCGGACCCTCGAAGAGCAAGGATGACAGACTGATTTCGCGGAAAATTGCGGATAATATGCAGACTCATTGTCACGTGATTCAGGGCGACTATCGCCCGGAAGAGCTGAAGGGCTTGATCGGCAAGTGCAAATGTTTTGTTGGAGCCAGGATGCATGCAAACATAGCCGCACTCTCAAGCAACGTGCCTGTCGTGGCACTTTCTTACAGTCAGAAGGCCCCCGGGATCATGAAAATGTACGGGATGGAGCAGCTTCTCTGTCCCGCAAGCAGTTTGAGTAAAGATGTTCTGATACAAAAGATAGACCTACTGCTAGACGATCTTGACGGCTTTACTCAGGTGCTTCGTGGGAAAAACGAAGAAATTGGCAAGCAATCAGAAAAAAACATTCGATTGGTTAAACAGTTGGCCTGTGCTTAAGGAGACTTGGTGAATATTATTTTTGGATCAGCGTTCGCGTCTTCCGGTGATGAGTCGGAAATGTTTTGTGATGAGCTGAAGGCAACTTATCCAGGAGCAAATCCGCAGCTCAAGAAACTTTCAAAGCAGATGTATTTTGGTTCAATGGATGATGGCGGAGTTATCACGGGTGTGGCACATGATGACCGATATGCCCTTGTAATGCTGCATTCTCTACAAGAGCCACTTCAAGAGTGGGTGTCTGGGTCTCCTCTTGATGACCCCTCTAAGACTGCTTCGCATGTGCTTGAACTCTACAAGAAGCATGGTGATTCTATGCTCGACCACCTTTACGGGCAGTTTGCTCTCGCAATCTTTGATATCGATAAAAAGATGGTTATTCTTGCAGCAGACAGGGAGGGGATCCGTTCGCTTTACTATGTGATCCTGGACGGTGTTCTATACTTCTCTTCCAATCTATATCATCTTGCCAGATCGCTGAGGAAACACCTTGATTATGATCGCTCTGCCGAAGACTTCTTTCTGATCCATGGGGTTATGCCGGATGACGGAACCTTTTTTAAAGGAGTGAAGACGCTGTCATCAGGCAGCGTATTGTCCGTCACGCCAGAGACATCGCAAAAGCGGATGATAGAGCATTCAAATCCCTGGGAGACATACTGTTCGGGCTTGGATTGGCCAGCCATGACCGAAGAGCGTGCCATTGATGTCCTCTATGACCGTTTTATGACGGCCACAGAGGAACAGTCTGCGTCTAGCGACAGGGCTGCAGTCCTTCTCGGTGGTTTCGACTCGTCCCTGGTCGCGGCTGCTCTTCAGAAGCTGGGCAAGAAAGTGGAAACTTTCACATACCAGTATTCAGAAGAATCTTACAACCAGCCGAACGTAGATACTTTGCAAAGCTTCCTTGGGCATAGGCACCACTGGATCCAGGTGACAGAGGAGGATATCGGCGACGGGCTTGCGAATTATGCGTATCGTTATAACAAACCAACCAACTGGCCGAACTATGTCATTCAGACGGATAGACTGTGTCGGGCCATAAGGGAACAGGGGATTCTACATTGCTATACAGGCGACGGCTGTGATGATGTGTTTCTTGGCTATCCGGTTGTGCACTTGCGAGCTAAACTATTCAGTTTGCCGGCATTAATTCCTAAGGCAATCATGCGTGGTCTCACCACGATGTTGCGTCCGGCATTTATTGAGAGGATGACAGGGCATGTCTATGCCGTCGTCCTCAACGTGCTGCGGAGTTTTGCAAGGACTTGGCCGGAGAAAGGCTATATGACATTCCGGGTTTTTGATGAGAATAGCCTTGATCGTCTGAGATCCGGGGAGGTCATTAAGCAGGCGGCATCGATCGATGAGATTCTATCAGAAATGGTTAGAGACATGGGCGATCTCTCTCCGGATCGACTCGCCTACTTGGGTAAGTTTCTGATAAACCCCAATTGGGTAAAAATGGTAGGATCTTCCGATGGCACTGGTATCAGTATTCACTCGCCTTACATTCACAGCGGGATGGTCCAGTTTGCGCGGGAGATACCTGATGATTTGTGTCGTCCTCCGGACACAGCGGAAACCAGAGAGTGTGGAAAGTACATCCTAATGAAGATGGCTGAAAAGAAAGGACTGCTGCCACATGAGAGTATATACCAGCGTAAGTTCCCAGCAGTTAATGCGCCCATCGACACATGGTATGCGGGGCCACTTCGAGATCTGATGACCTGTCTGGTGGCGGGCTTGCCTTTCAAGCCAGACATGAATTACGTCGGCGAGCTCATTGATCCGAAATTAGTAGAGAAAATCTACAAGAAGTACTGCTCTTTGGATGATATATGCTCTTCCCATCCTGTTTCGTTGCTTGTAACTTATGCAAGTTTCACGCAAGCTTTGAAAGAGCCTAGCATCAAATAGACTGCTTATGTTCGATATATCAAAGACTTCAGGAGGTGAATCCACGCAGACAAAACATAGAAGGCTTTTAGCTCTTATGCTACGCGGGGTAGCTTTTCTGGCAATATGCTATATGGTGTTCCAAGCCTTGCCTCTTGAGTCCTTCGATGCTCTGAAGATTCCTGTACAGACTCTTAAGTTACAGCATTTTGTTCTTGCATTCTCCATATACATGTTTCAGCAATTCGTCAGAACATTGCGTTTCAGATTGCTCTTGGGCAATGGGGGCGGGAGTTTCTTTAAGCTGTATTTAGTAACAAATATCTACTACTTGCTGAATTCGACGCTGCCAATGAGGACTGGTGAGCTTAGCATGTTCTATCTAGCCAAGAAGCACTTGGCAGCGAGGCATACATCTGTCGCATCCACGCTGATTATCAACAAGGTCTCTGACTTTATGTCTTTGATGGCGGCATTCTGCTTGGCCATGATATGGCACTTCAGCTTGGGGCGGCAAGGGAACTGGCGTCTAATCGCCGCATCCTCTGCAATTGTCTTGATATTCGTTCTTGCGTTTCGCTACATAGATAGATTGATGAGTGGTGCACTGCATTTGACGCTAGTGATCTGTCGAGCCCTTGGTCTGGAGGGTAACAGTTTTGTCGAGCTGGCAGAGCGGAATCGACGGGTGTGGATCAAAGAGCTTGGAAGTACAAGAGACCCACACATAGCTGTCCCTGTTGTTGGTGTTGCTGTTCTCCTCGTTATTACTGGTGCTGTTCTAAACCTTCTGCTATTCCGAGGGTTTGATTTCAACGCCTTTGCCGAATCGCTCGGTAGTAGTGCTAGACCTACATTGCCTGCCATGATCATAGGAACGGTCGGGTCACGAATCGCATGTCTATTGCCGATCAATTTTGTGGGTGACATTGGAACTTACGAAGCAGGTTGGCTCTTGGGTTATACTGGACTTCTCGGCTGGAGTCCTGATGTTTCAGCCTTTATGGCCCTTTGGAGCCATGCCATTAGGTATATCTATATCGTGATTCTGGGCGCTCTATCATGGGGTTTGCTTGTTGTGCGGAGATCCTGAGTCTTATCTGCACTTCAGAAAAGGACAGAATTCGCAGTCGGGGTGTACCTTTTGGGGGTCCATTAGATGTTCGCGTATGCCTACCCAGTAGTCTGTATTAGCAGTATTCCCTGCAAATATATTAGAGTCTTGGCTAATGTTTACGCCGCAGCAATATTTGACCATTCCGCCGGGGGCTATGGTTATTTCTCTCCAAGGGTGCTTGCAGCTTCCAGCAAACTTGTTGTTCTTTTCACTAGACAGTGGAGGGTCCCAGAAGCAGCTTAGTTTTGGGTATCTCTTGGTGATAAACTCCTTGCATTCATAGAATCTCCGAACATCGTCATCAACTCTCTCTGCAGAGAAATCACTTACCGCCCGTTGACTTCGTAGCATCTGGAACTTGACGCCGAGGCAGCCGGTACGTGTTGCGAGCTCTGCAGTTTGACTTATCAAACCGTAATCCTTTTCCCTGAGGTCGCTGTTCATAACGATCCTGGACAGATAGACAGGACGAATCTCGTTAACGCGTGGGAGTATAGGGAGAAGCTTATCAATGTTCTCTTCGTATACGGAGATCTTAAGCACGTCTGCGCCGGCAGAAACGATGTCTTGGTATAGGGGGCCATTTAATAATAGTCCGTTAGTGACGATATAGGCGATACGCCGCTGTTTCTTTATGAATTTTATAATGGGAATCAGATCCTCATTTAATAATGGCTCGCCACCCGAGAGGTTGAAGCAGAGACACTTGTTGAGCTCTGGTAATTTAAATAAGGCTTTGAACTCATCCAAGCTCATATCAGTCTGTTTCTCTTTTGTAAGGATGTTTCCTACTGAGCAGAAACTACAGCGAAGGTTACATCGTATCGATAGATAGATATGGCTGACAGGAAATGAGAACAGAGCCAAATCCATCTGCGCGTTCTTGCTCAGAATTCTGGACTTTAAGTAGTTCGAGCAGGCAGCGGGCGAGAGGTAGAAATGATTGTGTCTCAACATTTCGGACAATTGCTGTAAGTAATAGTTCATTATTTAGTTCTCCATATAAACGTGATTCGATTTCATAGTCAACGACAATTACACTTCCCCCTCAGTGACAATTAGATTTCCCCATATTCTAATGCCGCGGTTTCTATATTAAATAATCTTCTGGTTTTGACTCTATTGTGTGAGCCCATTTGCAGTAACAATGTGGAATCACCGACGATCTGCTGCAAGCTCATGGCGAAGCAACGGTAATCATTAGGCGGGCATAGCAAGCCACCACTCTCTTGGTCAATCAACTCGGGCATGCTGTGTGCCAGCGTGGTTACGACTGGCTTCCCGCAGGCCATTGCTTCGGCAACAGCATATCCGAACCCTTCAAGACGAGAGGGGAAAAGCAACAGATCGCAGGCCTGATAGAATGCGATCAGTTCCTCTTCGCTTACGGGCCTTTTTATAATTATCCTGGCTCCGGATGGAGTGGTGGAGTTGCTTTCTCGAGTATTGCGCTGTCCAATGCAGGTCAGTGTATAGTCCGGGCCAAGCAGGTCCATGATTTTTGGCAGAAGGTCGGCGCCTTTTCTGCGGGTCAGGTGACCGACGAAGAGGATGTGATGTTTTGTCTTTATTGCGCTTTTTATTTTGCGAGTCAACTCGCTCTCGCCCGGCTTGAATTTCTCGAGGTCTATGCCGGGATAGATCGTTACGAGTTTGTCTGCATATTCTGGATACATTTCGACATAGCTTTGTTTGGTATAATTGCTTATGCAAATCACCTTGTCGGCTAAGGCGAGAGATCTTCTTTGGCGAGGATGGATTATGAGGTGATGATACAACTTCTGCAACAGGCTCGTGTAGCGTTGATATTCAGGATCCAGCACATTGTGGAGGGCGGAAAGAATGAGCGGGCGGCCAAGGGTGTGGACTATGCACCCGTGCTCCACCGCAGTGTGGATGATGTCAGCACCGTCTATTGTCCTGCGTTGCTCGGCGGTGAGATGCGGAATAAATTCATGTTTGTGTGTCAGAGGAATGTGCTGGCACTCCATACCATGGTCACGAAGCCCCGTCATAAGGTTTTCAAAGTAGACATCACTGCCTGATCGCGATCGAACTATGGGGAAGGCTATCTTCATGATAGGCTCTCAGGTTGATCTGCCTCTAGGCATGTGTTCTGAATGAAGCGTTGCATCCATGAGTCGAGTTTCATGCGTTTGGATGCAGGATTGAAGAATGTCGTGTCAATTAATCGAAATGCTATATTGCGGCAGGCCTGTTGCAGAGCGATGGGGCGACTAGGTATATTCAGGAGCGCTGGAGAGTTACATAGCCAAGGCAGAGGAGTCAGGTCAGTAACAGCATGCCCGAGAGATCTTGATCGAGCCGTTAGCATTAATTCGTTCATGATTGATAAAACTTTGCGCCTGAAGAAACCGTAGCTTTTTTCGCAATATGTGATGCCATGGTTGTGCCAGCGTTGCGTTAGCATCTGGAATACATACTTGTCAAATCCATCGCACCAGACCTCATGCTTTCTAAACATAGGCAGAAGCTTGTCTTGTTTTTCCGAAGCGTGAGGCATCGGCACGAAGTCGGTTTGCATAAACTCATCCGGATCATCAAAACTAACTACAGAGCCTAGATCTCTCAAGACTTCCAGTGACAGGGCAAAAAGATGGGTCTGTATGTAGCTGCTCAGGTCCATTCCTTGGTATGTTATTTTACATGGCAGCTTGCGCATCCGCCCTGCGATGGCTCGGTCTTCGCTGACGGATGCTATGCTTTGTTTGCAGATCACTGGCAGGCTGCAAGCTGGCTCTCTAAGCGCGGAGTCATTGCCGAGGAGAAGTACAGGCGAATCACTAAGATTGGCGCCGCATGCTTCGATTCCAGCCTGCCATCCTGAAAACTCGTATGCGGAGTTGTTTCCGGGAATCAGATCAATGCCTTCATTACTTGTGTCAGAGTGTTTACGCTTACTTGGGGTGTTGTTTACAAGTGAAATGTGCTGGCATACCGAGGCTAACGGGAGGCCCTTGATCGTAGCTGCCACGTCCTTAGTATCTTGCTGGTATAGAACAAATATCATGCGAGCCATGTATTTGTTCTCTAGTGATAAAGTTGTGTTTTCGCTTCTCATGTGCTTTGCGGTGTCAGCCCTCATCTCTCCAGGCCCGAAGATCATACATTACTCTTTCTGTAAGTTGTCGGTTTACTGACATTAGATCTGCAACAAATGCTACGACATACATTATAAAGCCGATACCGATTAGAAGCGCTGTCAGGATCAGTGACTGGATCTTCCCTTGTCCTTGATCCAAGACAAACAGATACCACAGAAAGCGAATACCCAGGGCAATCCCGAGAGCAAATGGTATTGTCCCCAGAATTGAGAAAAACCTGAAAGGTCGATATACCATGAAGATCCTGACAATAATGGCTAAAGAACGGTAGCAATAGCTCGGAATGCTTCTTACCAGTCTGGATGGCCTAAGATCTGGATTTACCCTTATGGGGACGGAGGTGATGGTTATGTCTTTCTGGCCAGCCTGAATGATTGTCTCAAGAGTATATGTGTATTTGTTGTAGACATGAAGTTGCATAGCCGCCTTGCGGCTGATAGCTCTGAAGCCACTGGGGGCATCCGGAATATCTGTCTTGCTCACCAGTCGTACCGCCCACGAGCCAAGCTTCTGCAGCATCTTCTTGATGGGAGAGAAATGTCCGATGTTGTCTATCGGCCTAGAGCCTATGACGATTTCAGCTTTTCCGTCGAGGATTGGCTGAACTAGTTTTGGTATGTCGTCTGCATTGTACTGGTTGTCAGCATCAGTATTTACTATTACATCAGCGCCAAGGGACAGGCATGCCTCGATTCCGGACATAAATCCCTTTGCGAGACCGTAATTGCGTTTATGCTGCACAACATGATGAACTCCATTAGCCCGTGCAACTTCAGCCGTGTCGTCTTGGCTGCCGTCATCAATAATCAATATCTCAACTGTTTCGAATCCTGGCACATCTCGTGGTATCGCCGTAAGTGCTGTGGCAAGGGTTCCCGCCTCATTGTAACATGGTATCTGTATGATCAGTTTCATTTATCCTGCTCCTTTAAGGTGTTGGCTTCTCTTCTTTGGATCGTTGCAAGATTTGTAAGTATCGGCGTGCTTCATAGCCGAAGAAACGGTATTGCTTCTGATAGGTTTGTCTGGGTAATGAGTTGCAGCTTTCGCCCATTCGCTGATACCGAATGTTTACCTCAATAGGATTCAAGTCCGGCATAGAATCCTGAATAAAAAGCAGGGGAGAACTGTTGTTTGGCATCGAGGATACGATATCTATAAGTGCGTTCTGATCATCTACCGGCATGAATTCGCATGGAGTATATGAGACTAACGAAGATATCTGATAGCGCAGTGACGGATCGTAGAGGACCACCAGTCCTTCCTTGTCGCTCACCAACCTTTCAAATGCTTTAACCGAGGTGTCCATCCCTTTGAATTCCGGTGTTTGCTTTGAGTCGAAGAAGTTGTTCAGAGAGAGGATAAGGCAGGCTGCACCTAAGATGTGCTTTGCATTATGCTTTACCCCTGTCAGTAGTGTCCCGAAGCCGAAGAATGCTGTGGGGATGACGACATAAAGGTACCTGCGAAGATTCCAATACATTTGGGGTGAGTTAGATGATTTGTAAAGGTATAGAGTGAAGGGAAGGGCTGCGCATAACAGAAATGCTCGGGCGTAGGGTGAAAAGTTTTGGTTTCTTGCGAGGAAAGGAACACCTAGGAGCCCTCCTACGATTATCAAGCTGGGAAAAACTGTGCTGAGGCGATCCAGGTTCTCTTCATTAAAGGTCCGAATAAACCTGCCGTGGATAATCTTCTTTTCAAAGTCCTCGGCAGCGATAATATTGTTACGGAATATTAGAAGGACTGCTGTAAAAAAGACTGCCATTAGCGCCCAGAATACGAGTCTGGATCGAATAATTCGATCCATATCAATCTTGATGAATTTAAAGAAGGCCAGGCAAAAGATGTAAGTGACACAAAGCAATTCGATGTCATATGTAAACAATACATTCTTAAGGGAAGAATAGATCCGGGAATGATAGATGGGGCATGTTGTTGCGAGACAAGGGATAAACACTGCTGACGCTAGAAGGAGCATCAGGCCTGCCCATGCTTTCCAGTGAGTCAGCAGGACAAGAGCAAGATATATAAGCAGTAAGTATTCAATCCTGAAAGCACTGCCGGCGAGCATTACAAGCACAATGCTAATTACTACTGGTATAGATAGCTTTGTCTGGAGTTGGTCAAACATAAGTAAGGCGAGGCAGAAGACCAGCAAAGCCCCCGGTTCCGAGTAGGGGGCTCTGCCAAACCAGACAAAAACCGGCGATACCATAAAGCTCCCGGTAAGAAGCGCGGCGATCCAGTCTGAATTCTCACCCAACATTCTCCTCATGAAAAAATACGAGGCGCATATTGCAGCCAAAGCGGTGAGCGGAGGTCCCAGTACTACAAGTGGTTTGTAGAATACACCCAGAAGTGCATAAAAGAAGCTCCCCCCGGGATAGAAGTCCGGTATATAAGACCCATCGGTATACTTAATGCCGTTCTGAATTTTGCTGTAACCAGCGAGATTGTTTTCTGAGAAGCCACCAGTGTCTACAGCTTCCTTAAGTATGGGGGCGGGGCGATTGGCACTGCCGTAGTTTATCAGGTTCAGTGCTCGAAACATATACACTGA
>CAYTRK010000021.1:0-16277 GCA_964440205.1 uncultured Victivallaceae bacterium | reverse complement strand
AAGCTGACATTCTGCCTCTGAATTACTCCCGCTTGATCCCTTGCGCGATCAACTCCAGTAAAGTCACATGATATTTAAAAAAAATCAAGCCGGGAAGTGAGCTTTTTACTCTCCCCGAAAATTGGTTGATTTTTTTCCGTCTTAGTAGCATGGTAATCTGTCGATTTGCATTGGAGACATTATGAGCACAGATCCGTTAA
Source organism: uncultured Victivallaceae bacterium (assembly GCA_964440205.1). GTDB lineage: Bacteria > Verrucomicrobiota > Kiritimatiellia > UBA8416 > CAYSRM01 > CAYSRM01. The sequence continues at coordinate 16,077 of CAYTRK010000021.1, read as the reverse complement.
CACCATATGGCAACAAACCGATGGTCACACCCATCGTTAACGCAGTCAATTACGAATACCTCAATTTCGAGGTCCTTCGCCAGATAACCGACGGGGAAGTCGACGGATATACATACCACAGAGACGACAACCCGACAGTCCGGGCAGTGGAAAAACAGATCGCCCGTCTGGAAAAAGCGGAGGATTGCGTAATATGCACCACAGGTATGGCGGCATGCACCATGGTGTACCTGACATATCTGGCCAAAGGCGACAATGTAATCGTCTTTCACGATGTATACGGAGCCCATTACAAAGTGTCGCTGATACTCGAACGCATGGGAATCGATATAACGTGGCTGGATGCTTCAAATAGCGATGATCTCAGCGCCCACATTAAAGATAATACTCGCATGATTTTCATGGAAACACCCAGCAACCCGCTATGCAAAGTAATCGACATTGAAATGGCCGGCAAAACTGCTCGGGAAGCAAACGCAATGCTGATCGTGGATAACACATTCGCCACACCATACCATCAGAACCCTCTGAGCCTGGGCGCAGACCTTGTAGTTCACAGCGCAACAAAAGCTATGGGCGGCCATAACGACCTGATGGCAGGCGCAATTGCAGGGTCCAAAGAGCGCTACGAAGAGTTGTGGTTCACAAGACAGGCAATCGGAACCACGCTTGATGCATACTCAGCATCCCTGCTCGAAAGAGGTTTGAAAACACTCGATTTAAGAGCTGAAAAAATGGCAAATAACGCTATGGCAATGGCCGAATTCCTTTCCCGGCAGCCCAAGATCAGCCGCATACGCTACCCCGGACTCAAAGATGACCCGGGGCACGAAAAAGCGGCGCGACAGATGAAGAAAGGCTTCGGAGGCATGCTGGCTTTCGATGTCGGCCAAACCAGGGAAGACGCAAAAAAATTTGTAAGCGAACTCAATGTTATCTATCATGCCGTAAGTCTCGGGGCAACAGAGTCTCTGATCTGTATTCCTTACCTTACAACTATGCTTTATCTGCCGCCTGAGCGCAGAACAACATTTGGGGTAAAAGAAAATACAGTGCGACTCTCCGCAGGTATAGAAGAACCGGAAAAGCTTCTGCGCGACCTGAAAAACGCGCTGAATGCCGTTTGACCTGGCGGACGACGCCGGTAATTGAATTAAAAACAAATAGAAATAAGGACAAATAAATTATGCTTGAATCTCTGCTCTACCCGGATTCAATAGCAGTAATAGGAGCTTCCCGCACGCCGGGCAAAGTCGGATATGAACTTGTATCCAACCTGATCGAGAGTAATTACGAAGGCACAATTGTGCCTGTAAATCCCTCTGCCGACGAAGTGCTCGGCTTGAAAGCATACCCAAGTCTCAGCGATTACGGCAGCAGAATCAACCTCGGTGTAATCGCCGTGCCTGCCAAATACGTAAAACAGACCGTACAAGAGTCCATAGACGCCGGGGCCGGAGCAATAGCAGTCATTACTGCAGGCTTCAAGGAAATCGGCGAAGACGGAGCCAAACTCGAACAGGAAATAGCCGATCTCTGCAGAAAACACAGGACGCGTCTTCTCGGGCCTAATTGCCTGGGACTGATCAACACGCACAATAATATGAACGCCTCTTTCGCCAGACAAATGCCGCAACCCGGAAATATCTCGGTAATGTCACAGTCAGGCGCACTTTGCACCGCTATACTCGATATGGCTGCAGGCAGACACCTCGGACTGGCCCAGCTGGTCAGCATAGGCAACAAGGCGGATCTCTCGGAAACAGATTTCCTGGAAGCATTTGCGGCGGACGAAAAAACAAAAGTCATCGTTGCATACCTCGAAAGCATAGGCTCCGGAAACGATTTTATGAAAGCAGCAGAAGAAGCGTCATCCAAAAAACCAGTGGTGGCATTCAAAGCAGGAACAACCCAGGCGGGCGTCAAGGCCGCATCTTCACACACCGGCAGCCTCGCCGGAGCCGATATAGCTTACGGCGCAGCCTTCAAACGCTCTGGTATAATCCGCGCAGAAAACTTCGACTCCATATTCGACTACGCGACAGCTTTTGCAATGCAACCTCTGCCCAAAGGACCAAAAGTCGCCATCATCACCAACGCCGGCGGTCCCGGCATCATGGCCGCTGACGCGGTAGAAGACGCCGGAATGCAGGTCACAACCCTGGGCAAAGGCACAGCCACAGCCCTTCGGGATAAACTGCCGGCGGCAGCAAGCGTCGGCAATCCTATAGACGTGCTCGGCGACGCCGACCCGGATCGCTACGTTATGGCCCTGAACGCCGCCCAGGACGACGATTCGGTAGATGCAATAATAGTTATATTGACACCCCAGGCCATGACCAAAGCAGCGGAAACAGCACGAGGAATAGCCCGCTCCTGCCGCCTAGAAAAACCTGTTCTCGCGTCTTTCATGGGAGGGTCCGACGTAATGCCGGGCAGAGAAGAACTCGTGTCTTCAGGGCTGCCGGATTACCTTTCGCCGGAAAGAGCCGTGGGAGCTCTCAAGGCAATGTACGACTATTCATGCTGGCTGAAAAGACCTACACGGGTCGTGACACGGTTCCCTGTCAACCGTGTCCGCGTTGAACGTATTCTGAAACGACATCACAGACTGAAACGATTCCAACTCGGAGAAGCCTCGGCTAAAGAAATACTCAAAGCATATCATTTCAATGTCCCGCAAGGCGGCAACGCAGAAACCGCAGCCGAGGCAATAGATATGGCAGAAAAAATCGGATATCCTGTTGCAATGAAAATCACATCCCCCGATATCATCCACAAATCGGATATGGGGGGAGTAAAACTCAATCTCTCCTCCCCGGAAGAAATACAGGATGGATTCGATCTCATGATGCTCAGAATCCGTGAAAAAATGCCCGATGCCGACCTCGAAGGAGTTTATGTGGAAAGAATGTGCAAAAAAGGACGCGAAGTTATCCTCGGAATGACCCGGGATCCGCAGTTTGGCCCTATGCTGATGTTCGGCCTTGGCGGTATCTTCGTAGAAGTCATGAAAGACGTAACCTTCCATATAGCCCCCATCACAAGCGAAGAAGCCATGCAGATGCTCGAAGGAACGCGTTCCTTCGAACTGCTTAAAGGCGTCCGCGGAGAGGCAAGCGTGGATATCTCCGCCATCGCTGAAAGCTTACAGAGAATCAGTCAACTTGTTACGGATTTCCCCCAGATCCTCGAAATGGATATTAACCCGTTCATGGTAGGCAGAATCGGACAGGAATCCATAGCAGCCGACGCAAGAATCAGAATAGCTCCGGGAGAAGAATGAAAAAGAAACAGAATTTCGACCCTGAATGGAAAAAAACTTACGGGGAAATGATCTGCTCCGCCCGAGACGCGGTTATGAAGATCAACCCCGGACAAAGAGTGTTCATTGGAACAGGCTGCGCAGAACCGCAGGAACTGGTCCATGCATTGACTGCGCGAAAGGAAGGCCTCGCCGATACCGAGATTGTACACCTGCTCACTCTCGGCGAAGCGCCCTACGCGGCAAAGGAACTGGCCGAATCCTTCCGCGTCAACAGCTTCTTTATCGCCGATAACGTGCGAGGCCTGATCCAGCAGGGACTCGGAGACTATACCCCGATTTTCCTCTCTGATATCCCCGGACTCTTTACGTCAGGACGATTGTCTCTGGACGTGGCGCTTATCCAGGTCAGCCCGCCAGACGAAAAAGGCAAATGCAGCCTGGGGGTCTCGGTCGACATAGTGAAAAGCGCAGCCGAGAATGCGCGACTGGTAATAGCGGAAATTAACCCGAATATGCCGCGCACGCTTGGCGATACGTTTATTCATATATACGACTTCGACGCCCTCGTGCCCGTAGACACGCCGGTTATCGAAGTCCAGCCGCCCGAACCCACAGAAACAACCAGACAGATCGGCCAATATGTGGCAGCTTTGGTAGAAGACAGTTCAACCGTGGAACTCGGCATCGGCCAGATCCCACAGGCCGTCCTGGGTTTCCTCAAAAACAAAAAAGACCTCGGCATTCATACTGAAATGTTTACCGACGCAATAATAGACATGATCGAAAAGGGCGTCATTACAGGGAAACACAAAACCAGGGATCGGGGAAAAGTGGTTGCATCGTTCTGCCTTGGAACAAAGAAACTCTACGACTATATCAACAATAATCCCGATTTCACGTTCTACCCCACAGAATATGTCAACGACCCTTACGTCATAAGCCAACAGCATAAACAGGTGGCTATCAACGTCGCGCTTGAAATCGACCTGACAGGACAGGTCTGCGCAGACTCCCTCGGCAACACTTTCTACTCTGGCATTGGAGGCCAGGTAGATTTCAATCGCGGAGCCGCCAGGTCCGAAGGTGGAAAAGCCATTATCGCGCTGCCATCCACCGCACAGAACGGAAAAATATCGCGCATCGTCTGCCGACTGACACCAGGAGCCGGAGTCGTGACCACGCGCGGTGATGTGCACTACGTGATCACCGAATACGGCGCCGCATACCTGCACGGTAAAAGCGTGCAGGAACGTGCTATCGCCCTGATATCCGTGGCCCACCCTGATTTCCGCGAGGAACTCATGCAGGAGGCAATTGACTCAAAACTCATTCGCCGGGAATTCTCCGAAGTAGAAGGCAAATTCTTCGTTGGACCCCAGCAATTGCGAACTACGTATATCACAGACGACGGCACACAAGTGAATTTCAGACCTATTCATCCCACGGACGAGCCAAGGATGAAAGACCTGTTTTATGCCCTGTCCCAACAGACCATCTATTACAGATTCATGTCACGGACAAAACGTATCCCGCGCAAACAGATTCGCGATTTCGTATATGTGAACCACCGCTCCGAAATCGCAATAGTAGGCACCGTGCCAGAAGCATACGGAGAAGAAATAGTCGCCATCGGCCGCTATTACCTCGATGAAAAGACAAACCTCGCCGAAGTGGCTTTCGTGGTTCGGGATGCATGGCAAAACAAGGGAATAGGCGGGTTTCTGTTCAAATACCTCAGCTCCATCGCCCGCCAGAACGGAATAACCGGATTCACCGCCGAAGTGCTGCGCGAAAACACTGCAATGCAAAAAGTATTCCGTAAAAGCGAGTTCAAAGTTACCAGTGAACTGAACGATAACGTATACAGTTTTCGAATAGACTTTGCCTGATCATGAAGCCCAAAAAACGGGCGTAAAGGGGCTTCAGGCCCGCAAGCATGGTATGAAAAAAAACTTTCTGTATGCTGCTCTCATCCTGCTGCCGATCCTGGCGGAAGCGGAATATATCAACCTGCACATCAAGCCGGCCGGTTCTTTTTCCAGAGGTGAAGCCGAAGTTCAGGTCACCGTAAAAAATAAAGGAACCGCACCGGCCGCAAACGTCACAATCAAAGCAACACTCGGACAAACCGAGGTAAAAACCGACACATACCGCCGACTTGGCGTCCAGGAAACAATCTCAACTAATTTGAGCCTCGGGAAACCGCCCTCGCCCCCGGGCAACCACATTGTAATCCTTAAAGCTGTTTACGAGGACTCGGGAGGTTACAGTTTTTCCTCCGTGCAACTCTTTCCCCTTCTCACCGCTGACCTGAACATCTCTCAAATGAACTCTAGACTGCAGGCAAAACTCAATTCAATCAGCATGACCGATAAAGGCCTGCTGCATCTCTCTCTGCGCGCCCGTAAAAACTTCTCGGGCACAGTCCGATTCATCACTTCCGACGAGCTTGAACTAACCCCTGAAAAGACTCGTGTAAGCGTTGCTGCAGGAGAAACCAGCGACGTACTGCTTGAACTCGCAAACAAAAGCGCTGTTCCCGACAGCACATATCCCGTATACGCAATAATCGAATCCGTGGTCAATGGCCGGCACATCAGCATTACAACGCCCGGCATGGTTACAATACAGGAAGCCCGGGGGCGTCTGAGCAAATGGCAAATTTCTTCCCTCGTCAGCGCCTTGCTGATGCTGGGCGCCCTGGTGGTCCTCCAATTTAAAGTCCGACTCCCCCTGTCAAAAAAGCAAAGACATCTGCTTAACGGAACATACCAAATCACAAAAAGGCTGGCTCCTGCTTTCCTTCTGCTGGTAATAGTTGTCTTCCTGCTGTGCCACCTGCGTCCGGATCTGTTGTTTCTCGACACAACAACGGCAGGAGGAGATACCCCCGCACACAACTACCTGGCAAGCCATTTAAAGGAATCGTTGCTTTCGCAAATGCGGATTGTCTCATGGTCTAACGACTGGTGGTGCGGCTTTCCGGTTTTCCAGTTTTACTTCTTCCTCCCATACCTCGCAATGGTAGCTTTAGACCTCGTGCTTCCGTTCAATATTGCCTTTAAACTGGTAACAGTAATCGGGATACTCGCCCTCCCTGTCAGCGTATACGGAGCATGCCGCCTGGCCAGGTTTCCACGCATTACCGGTATCCTCGCGGCAACAGCTATGCTTCCGGTCCTGTTCGACCATACCCACACAATGTGGGGACTCAATATCTACAGCACCCTGTCCGGAATGATAGCAAATAGCTTCAGCTTCCCGCTGATGGTACTCTTCACAGCCCTTATATACCGCGACGCCGAAAATGGCAGATTCCGCATCAGCACGGCGCTGATCTACTCGGCCGTAATCGCCTCGCACTTTTTCACGTCTGTGGTCGGAACACTCGCAGTGGCTGTAATACCATTTCTCTTCCTGAAAACCCACTTCAAAAAAGCCCTGCAGGTGGTAATCAGCGAGGGATTGACCGGCGCCGGGATTATGGCGTGGTGGCTAGTCCCCCTCGTTGCGAAAAAAGAGTTTGCGGTCGATTTTGGAGCAAACTGGCCCGTAGAACCAATGGAACACCTTCCGCCCCGGCTCGTCCTGATATTCCTCGCACTGCTTGCAGCCGCAGGGATCGGTCTGGCAATTTGGAAAGGCTTCAGATATATTGCGGTCATTGCATGGATGCTTGTCTCTTCCCTCATCCTCTTCCTCTGGGGATTCCATAACCTGTCGCCGGTCTTTGTAAATGTGCGCCTCTGGCCGTTTATGATCTTCAGCGGAGCCTTTCTTTCCTCTGTCGGTCTGTCTCTGCTGCTGGCCAGATTAAAATTTCCGCTGCTTGGGGGAGGAGCCGTGCTGCTCCTCGTGCTGGCTTTCGGAATCGATAAACCAAACGACGTCTCAGGGTGGGCCGAATACAACTACGAGGGACTCGAAAAGAAAGAATACTGGCATGTGATCAAAAACCTGGCGCTACCCCTGGACGGCACCCCCGGAAGACTTGCTAACGATCTCCACGACCAGAATAATCTCCTGGGCTCAAGTCGCATCTTCGAATGCGTGCCACACCTGGTCGATAAGCCAGTGCTGGAAGGGGGCATCGTCAACTCGGCATTCGGTTCCATGTTTTCATATTACGTCCAGGGTGAAACTTCTCGAAGTACCGCAGGCTACCCGCCCATAGTCAAACCAACGACTTTCAATTTCACCAACGCAACCCGACACTTGGAATTGTTGAACGTCAAACACTTCATCGCCAGGTGGGATGGAACCCGTAAAGCGCTCGGATCAATGCAACAGTGGCAACATATTGATTCAGACTCGAATTGGGACCTCTATGAACTCACTTCCCACGATGGCGATTACGTTGTAATTCCCGAACGATTCCCGGTTGCCATAATCATCGACCCTGATCGCGAAAAAGCCGAAAAAGAGGCGGTCCTGGAATGGCTGTATAATATCGATCTTGTTAGTCAGCCATTCGCCCTGCTGGATAATGAAGAAGATACAGACAGTTTTCGCTCCGGAATTAGACAGGAAAAATTCAGAACGCTTGCCGAAACCAATGCGGCTGCTTTGGCAGCCATGGGCCAAAAAATCAGTACAGGCGGGACGGTCAGCAATATTAAGATTACCGACCGGACAATCAGCTTCACTACCAGCGCAACGGGCTTGCCACACATAATTAAAACAACTTACTACCCCAACTGGAAAGTGAAAGGAGCCCCGAAAATCCATATGGTCACGCCCGGCTTTATGCTGGTGTACCCCGAGAAGAATCATGTAGAACTTCACTACGGTTACACCAGGACAGACAACATAGGCAGAATTGTTTCATTACTCTTCTTTGTCTGTGCAATCGTCATTACAGTAAGAAAAAGAAGGATTTATGGCATTTCACAAAACAACTATTCTTAAAACTCTGGACGCTACGGCTGGAGCTCTGCTGTGCAGGTTGATGGGCCGCCTGGCTTATGTGCGCGAAAGTACAACCGCTCTCCATGACATAGAAAGTTCCCGCATCCGTAGAATCCTCGTTATTCGACCCGGCGGGCTGGGAGATATGATCGTGCTTCTGCCTGTTATTTCAGAACTCCGAAAATCATTGCCGAATGCCGGAATCGATATAATCTGCGAAACCAGAAACTCGGAGGTCCTTGATCTTTGCGACTTTAAGGTGAAGCAGATTACTTACGACACCGGTCCGCTGGCGGCCCTGAGACAACTCAAAGCCACCCGCTACGATCTCGCAATCGACACGGAACAATTCCATAACTTCTCCGCAGTCCTCTCATACTGGAGCGGAGCAAATCGCCGAATAGGCTTCAAAGTCAACCCGCGAAGAAACGCTTTGTACACCGATCTCGTCGGTTACGATCAGGACGGCTGCGAAATTGAACAATTCTCACGCCTTCTTCAACCACTCGGAATCAAGCCCTCACAGCTGACGCTCTCCGGACAGCTTGCCGCAATGCCCTGCAACATGCATCCAACACTCAACGAAAAAATAGCCAAATGCACCGGAGGCAGTGATTTCGCGCTTCTTCATGTCGGTGGCAGCACACGCAGCAAGCAATGGCCGCAACGTAGCTTCTCCAAACTGGCAGATCGGATAGCCGCGGAACTGGACATGGCGCCTGTGTTTATAGGCGATAAACGGGACTTCCCGGCGGCATCGGCAATTCAGCGGCTCTGCAGTCCGGACACCACATCATGCAATCTGTGTGGCGTAATGTCTTTCTCAGATGCCGCGTCACTGATAAAGAACGGCAAGCTCTTCGTAGGTCCCGATTCCGGACTGGCTCACGCCGCTGCCGCACTGGATGTGCCTTCAGTGATCCTCTTCGGACCAAGCGACGAAAACAAATGGGCCACACTTGACCCCAGACACAAAGCCGTCAGAGTAAAACTTCCATGCTCCCCCTGCTCAATCTTTGGATATACCAAACCCTGTAAACATATATCGTGCATGAAAAAAATAACAGCAGACCAGGTAATGCAGGCCGCACATAAAGTCCTCTCCCGCACCTGACCCCATTCCGGCAACAACTCCCCCATCTCCCTTCATCATTGGATATTCTACCGCTCCCCCCTCGGCATACCCTTCTTCATTTCCTGCCGCCACGCTTTGCGAATTTTCTCAGACACCTCGTCATGGTATTTGGAATCCTCCAGCCACATCAGCTCCCCGGAAGCTTCCCAGAACTTGCCCGCTTCGATATAAAATTCCGCAAGAACTGCATGATGATAAGGCCGCCAGAAATCCCAGCGCACATACTTTTGCCAGTATTCAGCAGCCTCCTCGGCAGATTTCATGGCTATGAGACGAGCTTTCAGTAATCTCAACTGGGACTTGTGCGGGTTCAGTGCCAGCCCGCGGTTGCACCATTTACGGGCCGCAGAAACCATTTCTTCCTGCTCTTCCCCGCTGTCGAAACGATTGTAATAGGCGTTTTCCGCGCACCAGATGCAAAGATTATAATTCCAGGAATACAGATCATAAACGCTCTGGGCCTTGTCAAGCTTCAGCGACAAGGCAGTCGCCTGGCAACCATACTTGATCTGCCAATATCCGGCATACGAAATTGCGGCTCTTACGGCATGCACTGCGCCGCAAACAGAAAGCAATACAATCCCTGCCGCCCCGAGGCCCATTATTGTCTTCCCGTTCATCCGCCCCTCCGGCTTACAGGCTACATTCGTCCTACAGGAGTAACACTTGGCGGCTGCGTTGTTGTCGTGGTCGTAGTAGTTGTAGTTGTGGTTGTGCTTACAACCGGAACCAACCACTCTTCCTTGAGATCTTCTGCAATCCCGTGGGCTTTTTCAACAGCCTTCTCCGCCACCTTGGCAAGCGTCTCGACTTTGTCGGCAATCCGCTCAAGCTCCTTGCCGGGCTCCTGTCCCATTGCTTCCTTCAGCCTCCGCCTGGCGCTTTTCGCTGCGGATTGTGCCTGCGCAGTCAGTTCAACCAGAGTTTCCAGGTTCGACAAAGCTTCCTCAGCTCCATCGGTAGCCTCGTCCAGGCTCCTCTTCGCCTCGGCCTTCTTCTCACCCGCACGAATCGCAGCCAGCCAGGCCTGTTCGGCATCTTCACGAGTTGCTATCGCATTCTCCACTGCATTAAATGCCATGGCCTCCTGTACAGAAGCCGTTTTAGAAGCTTTGACAACACGTTTCACAGCATCCTGAATTCTCTGCATGGGCTCCTTATCACTGCCTTTGTCACCCCCGAACCAGAAAGCGCTGCCCGACCATGCGGCAACCAACATCAGCAAAACACAACTCAGCTTTTTCATAGATCTGTTCATTGCCACCTCCCGCAACGCAACCAACGCCGCATTTACCACAAACCACGATTAACCCTGATCACATCGCCCGGTTCGATTATCGGGTTCTTTTCCTCACCCTTTTCAATTTCGTTCAGATTAAATCTCAACGTTTCTCTGCCTCTCAATATATCCACCTTCTTCAGGTTCCCGAAATCTGTGGCGCCTCCAGCCTGTGCCACGGCCTGGCTCAAAGTAGTCTCTCCGCTTAGTGGATACTTACCCGGACGTTTAATCTCGCCCTGCACGAAATATTCATATTCCTGGGCAACAAGTATCACTGTGATCCTGTTGTAGATTCCCTCCTCGATGTACTTCTTCTCTATAAAGGTCTCCGCCCGGGAAGTGGTCATACCCTCGACCTCTATTTTTCCAATGTGTGGAAGGTTGATCTTCCCTCTGTCGTCAACTACGGCCCGCAGATCTTCGGGTACGGGTATCGCACGCAAGTAAATCAGAACCCTGTCCCCCCGTCCCAGCGTCCTCGTCGATTCCGCGTCGACAACAGGCTCGCTATCGCCGCCATTCACTTGAGGCGCATCGCCTGGCTCCATCTGACCGTCCTGGCTGCCAGACTCCTCCGTAACCCACAAGTTCCGCCCCTCATGACTCGGTCGGTACCTTGCCATCCTGTGCCGCTCAACGCCGCCGGTAACGCACCCTGCAAGAAACACCACTGACGCGAGGCCGATGAGGCGCCTTGCCGGAAACAGAACATGTCTCACCTTTTTGCCGCGCATACTCATGACTGCTTCTGACCTCTTGTTGCAGCCCCCTCGTTCTTCTCGCGAGTGGGGTACTGGTATGAATGATAATGATGATAGTAATAAGAATAGTCCCTCGAAATATTTATGTTGTTCAATACAACCCCGACAAGATTGGCGCCGGTACTGTCTATCATTCCCTTTGCCCTGCTCGACACGGCCTTCGGATACTTCCGGTGCTGTATCACCATCAAGACACCGTCCATCTCACTGGCAAGCAGCAACGCATCGCTCACGCCTATAACCGGAGGACTGTCGAAAAGCACTACGTCGTAGCGTGACTTCAGTTCGTCGATAATCTCACTAACTTTGTTGGTATTTAACAATCCATGTACTCCAAGCTCAAGCCTTCCGCTCGGAAGGAAATCAAAGTAATCTGTCTCAACCAGGGCCTCATCCAGGCTGGTCTCACCGGCTAAAACATTGGCAAAACCCACGCTGTTGGAAAGACCCATTATCTTGTGCTGCCTTGGCCTATGCAAATCCGAGTCAACAACCAGGATCTTGTCCCCGAGATCCGCGCACACACATCCGAGGTTAAAGACAGTAAGCGACTTGCCCTCGCCGACGCTCCCGCTCGTAATGCAAAACGCCTTTCCATCCTGTACCTGCCGCGAAAACTGTATGTTTGTCCTCAATACGCGGTAAGCCTCCGAATGCTCGTTTCGGGCGCGCGCGTCCGTAAAAGGCTGAATCTTCTGCGGAATAACGCCCAGGACCGATACTCCAAGGCTTTCTTCAATGTCTTCAATCGTCTTCACTGATGTGTCAAGGTATTCAACGAAGAAAGCAAGACCCACACCGCAGCCAAGGCCGACAATAAGACTCAGAATAACGTTTAAGGCCCTCTTGGGGCTTACGAAATCGCCGTCCTCAGGCGGAATAGCTTCCTCGCGTACTTCAACGATCTTCTTCGGAATACGAAGTTCTATCTTCTCTTCAACCCAGCGCATTTCCAGCACATCCCGGACCCTTTCAAGACGCTCCAGTTCCTTTTGAGCAGCTTCAAATTCGCGGTAAGCTCCGGCTTTTCCTACACGTTCAGTCACCCTTTTGGCTTCCAGCTCTTCTTTCAGAATGTTATACTTCGCCTTCGCCGCCTCGTAGTCTGCCCTGACACCAACCTTCAACCCTTTCAGCGCATCCTGAATTTGTGTGTCAAGTTGCTCAATGCTGGCTTCCACGGAAATGACGTCCGGGTGATTCGGACCAAGCGACTTCTGCAGCCGGCTCAGTTCCACCTCCGCGCTCCTTTTCTTCTGCACAAGCGTAAGCAGCGACGTGTCCCCCACAACTCGCGGCCCGGCATCCAGCAGATCCTCGGAAGACAGGTTGTTTATCGTCTCGTAACGCGCCTTTTTGTCGGCCAGTTCCATGTTCGTTCGGATTCTGTACTCCTCAAGCCGCAACATGCTGGTCATGTCAAACGTCTCCGGCGCCTGGCGGCCGCCTAGAACGTCCAGCTCGTGCTCCTCGCGTATCTCCTGGACCTTCGCCGCCTGCGCTTCAACTTTTTCCTCATACTCCTGAAGCGTCGCATAAAGAGCCTCCAGATCCTGCTCCTTCTGCTCCTTTACGTTCTGCAGTTGCAGATCCCGAAAAACATCCGCCACCTCGTTGGCTACAGCCGCAACTTCCTGCCTTACCGAATCCTGCGGCTCGCTGAGATAAATCTGAATCTCAATCAGGTTCGTGTCGCGATACTGCTGAACCTTCATACGGTCGCTCAGAAGCTTTATAATCATCTCAAAGACCGTGTCTTCCGGCAGGCCAGACCAGCCGAATGCCTTGGCAAGCTTCTTGTCCAGAGACCGTCGCTGTATAACCTCTTCAATAACCGGCCTGGATTGAATGATCTCAAACTGTGTGGTCAGGAACAGGGGATCGTAGGAATTCATGGTCCCGGTAAACACCGGCGTTTCCTTCTTGCCCTCCTGGTGCACCTGAATCAGGGTGGAAGCCTTGTAAACCTTCGGACGGGTAAGCGTAAAAAGGACGCCCGTCAACACTACCAGCAGAGTAATAGCTATTACTATCTCCTTGCGTGAACGTATCACACGCCAGTAGTCAAGAAAATGAAGTGTTTCCTGAGAATTAGTCATAAGGACTCGCCCGCCACCTTAGCAACAACGGTAGAAATCACGGAACTCCTCCCGAAACCGCGGGCAAAGTTACTAGTCCAGACGCCCATCTTACAAGACTTACGCATCAATAGAGTTATATGCCCTAGAAATCCTTCGTAAGTACAATTCTACTTGTATTTTTGCTATACGAAATATCCACATCTGAATCAATATCTTCGTATATCTGTCTGAATTTAAGGGACATGTCATGACGCAGCCTGTAGCCAAGAGTTCCTGAAAGCGCCATAACCCTTTCGTCTCCTTCAGTTGCTTCAACTTGACTTGCCGCAGCATCCGGCAAGAACTCGCGCTCATAACGCCCCACCGCGTATCTGGTCGAAAAACCGAGTATCACGTTTGCAGGAGTATCAACCTGCAGATGCACACCAACATCGCTGTTCTCCTGGGAAGCAAATGGGTAAACATCGGATTCCATAATCCTGTGACTGGCCCAGCAGTCAATCTTTGAAAATGGCGCATGCTTCCCGGAAACATGCACATTTAAATAAGGAAAATTCCGATTCCCCATGTCATCCTCTTCGTAAGAAGCCTGCCCGTACCCAGCCGTGGCGCCGCCGCGAAGCTGCGAACTGAAGACCTTTTCTATACCAACGCTTCCAACCAGAACATTGAACCCCCTGTCAAATCCCTCCACAGCCTCATAGTCGTAACTGGTGCTGCGTACCCCGGCAATAATGCCCAGAGTTCGCGTAATCCGCCGCCAGGATGTAAATGCTCCGCCCACCTGAGTCTCATCAGACTGCCGAGCCACTTCGTCATCTTCATAACGCTTGGCCATGTGCTTACCACTCAAATCAACATTCGCCCGAGTGCTGAAGGCATATGTCAAACCCGCATCCACCTGGTTTCGCATGAAACTGGCGTCACGCCGCAACGTTGCGCCTTCTTCAGTTACCTCCGGATCATCCGTATACGTAAACTTGTCATGAACCCAAGGCTGAATCTGCTTTGTCAATTTTATGCGAGTATTAAGCCCTAAATCATGAAATAGTTCCGTATCATTCTGGGTGTCGCTGGGATTAGTCCTGTATCTGTAAGAAGGCTCATAGTAAAGGTCCAGCATCAGCCTTTCCTTCTCGAAGAGCGCGTCCAGCCTGGGACGCACAAAATAGTCGGTGTTGCTCTCCTCGCTAGTGTCGGCGTCCCTGTTGTCGGTGACCTCCGCGCCCACGCTCCCTGAAACCTTGAAAGGCCCGACCATTTTCCTCGATTGTCCCATCGCAAACGGAAGCGACACGAACAAAACAAACGCTGAAAAATAAACCGGAAAACGAAAACTTCTCTTTGTGGTCATATTCACCTCTGTAATCTGATTGCCTTCTTGTTTCGAAAACGACCTCTTACCGACAGCAACACCCGCCGGCTACTCCACTTATAGCCACGCATCCTAGCCTTTTAACAAAGCCTACGTCAAGAAATTTTATGTCCTTCACCCGCTCCCACGCTTTCCGGGCATTTGCCCCTTCTTCTTACCGTACAGGCGAGGGCCACCTCACCCTCTTTGCGCTTCCCCTTTTCAGCCTGCCATCTTTCCCCAACAACCCGCGAAAATACCGTCGCCCCTGAAAACTTCCGGATTGAACTCCCGCCCGTATTCTGCTATTCAGCAATATATGACAAACCAGACCTGCTATAGCTACAAGCTAACTGAAGACCAACAGAAAGAGCTTAACCGTATCCTCACAGAAGGAAACTATCGGCCAATAGAAATTCCGCATACCTCAGTGGCAGTCGAAACCGAAAAATGCAAAATCGCACTCTACAAGAGCGGAAAGTGCGTCATACAAGGCCGCAACGCGGGCGATTTCGTCACCTTCATTCTCGAACCGCAAGTTCTGAAACACGCGGAACTGGGATACAAAAAGCTGCTCTCACCCGAAGATTACCAGCCGCACATGGGAGTCGATGAAAGCGGAAAAGGCGACTTCTTCGGACCCATCGTTATCGTGTGCGCCTACGTAGACGAGGAAACGGTGGAAAAACTCCAGGAAATGGACGTTAAAGACAGCAAACGGATAACAAGTGATAATAAAGCCCTCGGTCTCGGCAAAGAATTGCGAGAACTCCTGGCCAAACGGCATACTGTCGTAAAAATAGGACCACAAACCTATAACCGGCTCTATACAAAAATGCGAAGCGTTAACAGAATGCTGTCCTGGGCACACGCCAGAGCTATTGAAAACTTACTCGAAATGATCCCCGCATGCCCCCGTGTAATCGTCGACCAGTTCGGCGCAAAACACGAAGTAAAACAAGCGCTCATGAAAGCAGGACGGGGCATCGAGCTGGTTCAGAAACACCGCGCTGAATCAGACCCTGCAGTAGCAGCGGCGTCGGTGATAGCACGGGAAACATTTCTCCGGTCACTTGAAAACATGAAAAAACAATACAACACCGAAATTCCCAAAGGCGCTTCCGAAAAGGTCCGCGAAATCGCAGAAAAACTGGTCGAAACACACGGCGCGGAAATCCTGCTCCAAACAGCCAAGTGCCACTTCAAAACAACCGACGCAATTCTGCAACCCCTCGGACTCACCCGCTCAAACATCGGCCCCGACGGCCAGGCCACCTCCAAACAATTC